>JAOUEU010000043.1 GCA_029858555.1 Candidatus Zixiibacteriota bacterium | reverse complement strand
CCAAAAACCTGTTGACAGTCCGGCCGATTTGATTAACTTTTACGTTAATATAGCCGGGCGGCAGGTCCGGCCACCAACAATCTGCGAGATGTCCGTCGGTACTTGAGCGGAGGCGGAAAAGCGGATGTTACTACTTTGATTGAGCCATTGTCGGTATAGGCCCGGCGGTTCCGGCAGCTACGTTTGCTTCGACAAGCTCGGGCCATTACGCGGCTGGTTTGAGATGCGATTATGAATGGTACGGTTGTCAACAAGCGGGTACTGATGCTCAACCAGAACTATGAGCCGTTGACAATCTGTTCAGCCAGACGGGCTATCGTCCTGTTGTTTTCGGGCAAAGCGGAAATGATTGCACCCGCCGACGGCCTGCGGATTCGGACGGTCAGCACCAGCTATGCGCTCCCGTCGGTGGTGCGCCTCTGGCAGTACCGGAAAGTTCCCTTCAAGAGCATCATGCTAACCCGGAAGAACATTATTATTCGTGACGGCAATCGGTGTCAGTACTGCGGATCGCCGCGAGGGCCGATGACCGTCGACCATGTTATTCCCAAGACCATGGGCGGCAAAGAAACCTGGACCAACCTGGTGTGTGCCTGCGCCAAATGCAACAACCGCAAAGGCGACCGGACGCCGGAGCAGGTCAATATGAAGCTTTTGAAGCGACCGACGCGCCCCTCTTACATCATGTTCATCCAGCGCGACAGAGAAATCTCCGAGCAGTGGCGCCCTTATCTCTTTATTGACTCGAGTATCGGCGGCGCCACCACCTGATAGCCTGACCCTCGGTTACATTCCCGTCAAACGCAGCGACCGGCACTCTGATTATGAGTTGTGATACATGAGGTTGGCGGAAAGTTTTTAATTGATTTTAAAATAGTTTTCAGGTAGACTCGGAACTTGACGAAACATGGAGTAGACGTATGAACGACGAGAAACAGGCCGCTCAGGCAAATGAGGTCGGAAAACCGGCCAAAAAAGAGACGATTTTTTCCGGTATGCAGCCAACAGGGGCCTTGCACGTCGGCAATCTTGAAGGCGCCTTGCGGAACTGGGTAAGGCTGCAGGATGAGTACTGGATGTACTGCTGTATCGTCGACTGGCACGCCCTGACGGCCGAATTTGACAAGACCGACGAACTTAAAGAGAGCATCTTCCAGGTGGCGGTCGATTTTTTGGCCGGCGGTCTGGACCCGGAAAAGTGTGCTATCTTCGTGCAGTCGGAGGTCAAGGAGCATGCCGAGCTGCACCTGATCTTCTCGATGTTGATATCTGTCCCGACACTGATGCGCCTGCCTACATATCTGGAAAAAAAGGACACTCTTGATTCCTACGGGTTCCTGGGCTACCCGGTTCTGCAGGCGGCCGATATCTGCATCTACAACGCCCACAAGGTGCCGGTGGGCAAGGACCAGGCGAAGCATATCTGGCTGGCCAATGACCTGGCCAAGCGGTTCAACTATCTGTACAAGAAGACGCTCAACGAACCCGAGGCGCTTTTCACGGAGATACCGCTGATACTCGGTGCGGACAATCGCAAGATGTCGAAATCGTATGACAATGATTTGCGCCTGGCTTTTACTGCACAGGAGACGGAGAAGCGCATCAAGTCATTCTATACCGACCCCCAGAAAATTCGCAAGGGCGATCCGGGTCGGCCGGAACAGTGCCCGGTCTATCTTTTGCACCGCCTTTACACGCCGGAGGCGAAAGCGGAAATCATGCCATCCTGCAAGTCCGGCGAGTTGGGTTGTGTGGAGTGCAAAAGGCGTCTGGCGAAGAATCTCAATGCCGCCCTGGAGCCGATACGAGAGAGGCGCACGGAACTGGTGGCCCAGCCGGACTACGTCTGGGATATACTCAGGACAGGTGCCGACCGGGCGCGCCAGCGGGCCCGGAGTGTTATGGAAAAGGTCCGGCAAGCTATGAAGACAGATTATCGAAAGGCAGCCACATAATGAAGGCCGCTGCGACCGATCAGAACAGCGATTACAGAGTGGACCTGGGCATTTTTCAGGGGCCCCTGGACCTGCTTCTTTTCCTCATAAAGAAGGAGGAAGTGGACATCTACGATATACCGATTGCCAGGATCACGCGTCAGTATATCGAGTACATCGAGATGATGCAGGAGTTGAACCTGGAAGTGGCCGGTGAATTCATTTTGATGGCGGCGACTTTGATTCGCATAAAGGTAAGACTGCTGTTGCCCCGCGACGAGGATAATCCCGAAGAGCTCGACCCCCGCGAAGAGTTGGTTCTGGCCCTGATGGAGTATAAGAAATACCGGGAAGCGGGCGACATCCTGCACGAGAAGGCTCTGATCGAAGAGCGGAACTATATCCCGCCCTCACCGGTTTCCGACGCTGATGTCAAGATTGACTGGCAGGCGGGAACGAGTCTTTTTGATCTGCTGTCGGCTTTCAGAGAGGTGCTCCGGTCGCAGCGGGATGAGACCGTTCACGAGGTAAATACCGAGGGAGTCAGGGTTGAAGACCGCATCATGTATGTGCTGAGTTTTTTGGATGAGCGGGAGTCCGCCACTTTCGCCGAGTTATTTGCGGACGTGCCCCGAAGGATCGTCGCGGTAGTGACTTTTATTGCGTTGCTGGAGTTGGCGCGCACTCAAAGGATAACTCTGCTGCAGTCGGTCCCGTTTGCCGAACTGCGAGTTTACCGGGGGGAGTTTTTCGGTTCTCCCCTGAAGGTGGCGGAGACAGCGGATGTTCAGCAACCGGAAGAACAGGTGGTATAATAGATGTCGGATAACGGAACGACAAACTCGATTGTGGAAGCCCTGATTCTGGCCTCCCCGGAACCGCTTCCGGCCAGGAGGATTGCCGAGGCGGTCAGCGGGATTGCCCCGTCCGCGATAGCCAAGGCCGTGGCCGATCTGAACCATCGATACCTCCAGTCCGGTTCATCGTATCGTATTCGGGAGCTGGCCGGAGGGTATCAGTTCTATATTGTGCCGGAATACGCGGGATACGTAGAGGAGCTTTTTACACGACGGCGCAAGATGCGCCTGACACGGGCGGCTCTGGAAACACTGGCGATAATCGCGTACCGTCAACCCGTCACCAAAACGGATATCGAGCACATTCGCGGGGTGGCCTCGGACGGCGTAGTGCATAACCTGCTGGAAAAGAATTTGATCACCATCACCGGCCGGGCGGAGGGTGTCGGCCGGCCGCTCGTTTACGGCACGACCGACGAGTTTTTGAAATTTTTCGGGCTGCATCGCCTGGACGATCTGCCGCGCATGTCAGAAATCGAAGAGCTTATCGGGGCGGCGGAGGGGCCCGGGCAGGAGGCGATGAGCTTTGCCGACAGCTTCCCGCTCCGGAAGGCGGCAAGCAGTCCGACGGCGATCGAGGAAGTAGAGGACGATGAGACAGGTCAGGAAGAGGAGGAAGCTGGGGACAGCGACGCTTTCCAGCCGGGTAACGGCAACGGCGAGAAGCACTCGGGTGTAACGGTTGACCTGGACAGAACCGGGAAACCTGAGTAGCCGCATTACTGATAAATCGGCGGCCAATATTACGGAAAGTTTTCAGCTTACTGAATGGCCTTAGTAAGAATCAACAAGTATCTGTCACTCTGCGGGGTGACCTCGCGCCGCGGAGCCGAAGCCCTGATCAGCGAAGCTCGGGTTACTGTCAACGACCTCACCGTCGAGAAGCTGGGAATTGTTGTCGACGATGAAAAGGATGTTGTCAAGGTGGACGGGGCCGAGATCCGTCCGGTTTCGGAGAAGGTTTACGTGGTGATGAATAAGCCCCGGCGAGTCATGACGACCCTTCATGATCCGTTTCGGCGGCGGACGGTGCTGCAATTACTGAAAAATCTAAACCATCGAGTCTATCCGGTAGGGCGGCTTGACTATGACACCGGAGGAGTGCTGGTGCTGACCAACGACGGGGACCTGGCCTACCGCCTGGCTCACCCGCGGTACCAGGTGGAGAAAATCTACGAAGCGCGAGTTGTCGGGCGCTTTGAATGGGCGGACAAGGAACAGATAGAAACAGGCGTGAAGCTGGAAGACGGCGCCATCGGCCGGGCCAGGGTGGATATACTGGGCTACGAGAGGAGTTCCACTCGCATCCGCCTGGTGCTCACCGAAGGGCGCAAACGCGAAGTCAAACAACTCTGCAAAAGTGTTGGCAAACCGGTCAAGCAGTTGTTTCGGGCTGAGTTCGCCGGCATCACCTGCCGCGGACTGCCCCCCGGCAAATGGCGCCATCTCAACGCCACTGAAGTGAACAGTCTGAACAGGCTGGTGGACCTGACGCCATCGTGAGCGAATAACCTGGGCCGGCCCGGACCCGGCCGGCCGCAGAAAGGCCCACAGCATAGAGCTGTCGCGGGCCTTCCCGATTCGTCCCTGTCGAGCGCGGATCAGTAATCTTCAAGATGATGCCACTCGGCATCTTCAAGCCAGGTTTTCGGACGATCCAGGAACTGGATGACGTTTTCCAGTGTCAGCCAGTGCTTGTGTTCCTCATCGGCGATCCTGTTCAGGATGTGTTTTTTATCATCGCTGTCAACTTCGCCGGCCTTTTCCCGATAAAAGGTCTCCGACTTTTTTTCGATTTCGCGGGCCTCCATCCAAATATTCCGCGCATCGGGTGGAAAGGAGAAATCCTGGTTTTCGGTTTTGAGGGTCTCAAAAACGTTCTTCACCGAGGCCAGGATGGTCGTCTGGTCGGATTCGGAGTACGGAACGGTTTTACCGTCGCGCATGGCCATAAAGATGTTATAATGTTTCTGTTCGTCGGCGGCGAGTTCTTCGAGAATCTTCTTAAGTTCGGGACTGCTGATACGGGCGGCGTTTTCTTCGTAAAAAGCTTTGCCGTCCAGTTCCATCTGCATGGCGTATTCGAAAATATTCATCGTGACTCCTCAGAAATGGAAATTGGTTTTGCCGGCCAAAATGTAACCAATACCGCCGCGCGTGTCAATGTCTCCGGTCGCAGGGACTGGACGGGGTTTTCTTTATCCTGCCAGGTGAGCCAATAAGATGTATTGCGACAGTGAGTTATTTAGCTATCTTAGCTGAATGACCCGGACGAAAGCATACCTTCTCGGACTGCTCGCGCTGGTGTCGGTGTTTCCCGTAGCGGCCGCCGCGAGTGATATCGAGCCCGTTGAGCGGGAGCATTTCGTCTACTACTTCGACAGTCCGCGTTACATCGACTACGCTGACTCGGTGCTGAATAGCGTCAGGCGGGAGTTGACAAGACTTCTTCACGATAGCCTGTCGTATAAGCCGGCCGTGTACATGCTGGAAGATTTGGATTACTTCAGGGAAGTAATTCGCGGCAATTTCCCCGATTGGGGAGCGGCGGCGGCAGTGCCGACGGCGCGGCTTATGGCCATCAAATCGCCTGACCGGTATAACTTGAACAAACCGTTGCATGAGCTGTTGAAGCATGAGTACTCGCACCTGGCGGTGGCCCACCGGACCGGCATCCGTTCGGTGCCCCGATGGTTCGACGAGGGCATGGCCATGCTGGTCTCCTCCGAGTGGGGGTGGTCGCACAACCTGGCCATGAGTAAAGCGGCCATATTCGGCGAATTCATACCTTTAAGGGAAATCGAAAACCTGAACCGGTTTTCCGACGGCAAGGCCCAGGTGGCATATTCACAGTCGTACCTGGCGGTGAGCTATATCCAGCGAGAGTACGGAGATAGCGGTTTGGTTATCTTCCTTGACGAAATAGCGCGCGGAGCCTTAATTAGTGAGGCCTTGACTGCCTCGACGGGCGCAACGTATCGGGAGTTCGAAGAGGAGTTTAACGAGTACTTAGCGCAGCGTTTTAACGTTGCAAGTCTATTTCTGGATACCATGTGGTTCTGGCTGGCACTGGCAATAATCGTTGTGATCGGAGCGTTTCTGAAGTATCGCAAACGTCGGCAGTATTATAAGAAGTGGGAGGAAGAGGAGAAATATCAGTCGACCGATTTCGACTACGGGGATCCCGACCATCCGGAACGGATTGACGATGACGACGAACCATGGCGAAGTTGAGTCATAACGTAGAGTACCTGGGCGCGTGGCTCGGAATGAAGATCGCTCAGGTGCTTTCACCCCGTACGGCCGACGGCTTCGGGGCGGCGCTGGGGGGGCTGGCTCATCGGTTCCTGACCATGCGGCGGCGGGTAGCCTTCGACAATATCAAAAAAGGCATGGGGGACACTCTGACCGACAGGGAAATAGAAGCCGTTGTCAGGAAAGTATTCCAGAATATCGGTCGTACAACAGTGGAGTTTGCCCGGTTCAGGCAGACGGGCCTGGAGGGAACGCGGCGGCTCATTGTCGGAGATGGCGATCCGTTGTTTAAAAAGATACAGGAGGAAGGAAAAGGAGCGGTGCTGGTGACCGGCCATTTCGGTAACTGGGAACTTTTGGGCATGTGGCCGCCGAGTCTGGGTTATCCGGTTGATTTTCTGGTCGGCACGCAACACAATCCCAAAATCGACCGCATGCTGGTGACCTTTCGGCGGGAGATGGGTGTCGGTATCATTCCCCTCAAGAACAGCTTGCGGGGGATACTCAAGGCCTTAAAAGCCGGGCACTTTGTGTGTCTGGTGGCCGACCAGCACGATCCGTCGGGCGGCTTGATCATCGACTTTTTCGGACGCCCGGCCACTGTGCCCCGGGGCCCGGCCTTTTTCGCGGTGAAGACCGGCTGTCCCGTGCTGCCGTGCATGATGCGGCGGGAACGTTACGACCGGCACGTCGTGATGCCGGGCAAACCGATTTATCCGCCCGATTCGGGTGACGAAGAGGCCGATATCCGCATGGTCACCGAGGCCTATACGCGGTTTTTTGAATCGTGTATTCGGCAGTACCCGGACCAGTGGATGTGGACTCATCGCCGGTGGAAATTGTGAGGCTGATCGCAACTCTGGCAAGTGTGGTCAGTAGAACAAAGTGTGCGTTAATCGGAAACAGAGCCGGTGGTGTCTAAAGTGACAAAGGAGATTTATGAAAAAATACATCTATATCGGACTAATAATAATACTTATTCTTATCGGGTACTATGCCGTAAGCGCCATCTTTACTGTTTCCTATGATGTTCCCACCGGTCGAGTTCAGAACGGCGAGTTCGTAATCAGCATAAATACCAGCGGTACCATCGAGGCCAGGCAGGCTTTCACGCTATCGGCGCCTCGCATCCGCGGCCTGCAGATCACGTGGTTGGCTCCGGAGGGAAGCTATGTCCAGGAGGGAGATCCGGTCATCCGGTTCGACAACACCCAGCAGACGGCGGAGCTGACGGACCAGCAGTCGGAACTCAAAATCAAGCGGGCCGCTCTCGAACGGGCTCGCCAGGAACACACTATCCAGGAAAAGCAATTAACGCTGGATCTGGAAAAGGCGCGACGCAATTACGATGAGAAGAAGCACGAGGCCCTGCGCATAGCCGAAGAAGCCAACCTCGAGTTGGAACTGGCCAAGCTCAATTACCAGGCCAAGCTCGACCAGTTGGTGGCCGACGTGGAGAAAGCTGAGGTCGAAGTCCAGCGCACCAAGGACAAGGTCGACCTGGCTCAAAAGGAGTTGAACCAGACCGTCATCAAGGCTCCGATTCCGGGCATGGTAGTCTATCTGGAGATATGGAAGGGCAGCTCGATGAGCAAAGTCCAGGAGGGCGACTCGCCGTGGCCGGGGCAGGGACTTGTAAATCTGCCGGATTTGTCGGAGATGATCGTCAAGACAACCGTTTCCGAGGTGGATGCCAGCCGAGTGGACACGCTACAGAAGGTGGAAGTGGTTCTGGATGCGTTCCCGGACAGAAAATATGACGGAGAAGTTCATAAGAAAGCGACCCTGGCGCGCAAGAAGGATTACAACTCCAAGATTAACGTGTTTGAAGTGGAAGTGTCCATCCTGGAGCATGATGACGCCTTGAAACCCGGGATGTCGGCCTCGTGCGACATAATCCTGGACCGTATTGCCCAGGTGCTTTCAGTGCCGCTGGAGGCGGTTTTTGAAAAGGAGGGCGAGACCGTCGTTTTCATGAAAAATAAGAAGCGGCGCAATGTAAGTGTAGGCCGAAAAAATGATGTGGCCGTGGAGATCATCGACGGTCTTGAGGCCGGTGACGAGATCTGTCTCGTCGACCCGACTCTCGAAGAGCCGAGCCTGCCGGGCGAGAAGGCCACGGAGCCGGAAATAAACAAGGGCAGAAATGACCAGTCCCCGGCCGGGCAGGGACGAAGGCGCTGATTGGAGCACCAGCGCCGACCGGTCCCAAGAGTCGGTTGGTTGTTACTTTATCGGAAAAGGAAAGTGGGCACAGCGGATGTTTTTATCGAGCCGCTTATTCGAGATTTCGTTTGAATCGTTGACCACCCACAGACTGCGTACGTTTCTGACCATGCTGGGCGTTATTTTCGGTGTCGGCGCGGTGATCTCCATGCTGTCGATCGGAGAGGGGGCCAAGAAAGAGGCCCTGGAGCAGATCTCCATTCTGGGAATCAACAATGTCATTGTCAATGCCAAGGCCCCGGAAGAGAAGCGCGGTTCAGACCAGGGTCTGGCCCGTTCGCCAGGTCTGTCCATCGTGGACGGTGAAAACATTGCGACCCTGACAGACATGGTGGTTAACGTCGTGCCCCAGCGTATCGAAGGTCCCACCACCATTTACCATGAGTCCAGCGAGGCCTCCGTGCGGGTGGTTGCCACCGAGCCCGACTTCATCAACGCTTCCTCGATCGAGGTGGAGAAGGGGCGGTTTATCGTCGACCTGGACAATTCCAACTGCGCCCAGGTGTGTGTTCTGGGTGCGAAAGCCAAGCGATCGCTGTTTGCCTTTGAGGACCCGCTGGGCCAAAACGTCAAGATCGGTGATTTGAATTTCATAGTGGTGGGAGTAATGGCTGACAAGTATATCGCGCGTGGCAAAGTGGAAGGATTCGAGCTCAAAAATTTCAACGAGGACGTCTATATCCCCCTGGGGACGGCGATGAAAAAATTCGACAGGGCCTTTCCCGGTTTGATTCAGCGGCAGGAGTACCGCTGGAATTCGGGAGATAATCCGGACGCTCTGAAGTTCAATATACCGGAAATCGATCAGTTGACGATCACTGTTGCCGATCTGGCCTACGTTCAGGCAGTGACGAGGCTGGTGGAAAGAATTCTGGCGAGGCGCCACGCCGGGGTGGAAGATTACGAGATCGTCGTGCCCGAATCGCTTCTGCGACAGACCGAAAAGACACAGGAAATTTTTAATATCGTTATGGGTGCCATCGCCGGTATCTCACTCCTCGTAGGCGGCATCGGCATTATGAATATCATGCTGGCCACGGTTCTGGAGCGCACGCGCGAAATCGGCGTGCGCCGGGCGGTGGGCGCCAGAAGAATAGATATTCTTAGACAGTTCCTGGTGGAAGCGGTCGCCATATGTCTGGTGGGCTGCTTGGCTGGTGTGGTGCTCGGTCTTTTGCTGGCCAAGATAATCTCGTTCTACGCGGGCTGGCCGACGATTGTATCCGTTTTTTCGATTGTACTGGCGGTGGGCGTGTCCAGCGCGGTGGGGGTGATTTTTGGGCTGTATCCGGCAAGTAAAGCCAGCCGCCTCGACGTTATCGATGCCCTTCGGTATGAGTAGGGCGGCAAGGGTGGTTTTTCCCCCTGATAACAACAGGGCCGGGCGCGCGATCCGCCGCCGGCGTTTTCAGATTGATAGAGGTGATTAAATGAAGAGTGTGGTTGACCTTTTTGGGCTGGATACGAAGATGCCGGCGCTGGTGGCGGGAATGAGTTGTCTTCTCCTCTTCCCGGGAGGGTTGCGCGCCCGCGAGATCAGTCTTGAAGAAGCCGTTGCAGCAGCCGTGGGGCAATCCGATCGGGGCCGGATTATCGAGGGCGATCTCCAGGTGGCTCAGCAGGAATACTCGGCCCGACGGCTCAACTTTATTCTGCCCGAGATATCCATTAACGGCCAGGTGCCATCCTATGGCGTAACGGAATCCTTCCGCTTTTTCGGCGGGGGAAAGGAAAAGGAATTCATCAAAACGACCGACCTGGATTTCACCTCCAATATCCGCTTGAACCAGAATCTTCTCACCGGCGGTGATCTGACCGTCGTGGCGAACCTGCTTCGCAAGGAAGCCGCATATCCGCTGTCCGGAGTGGATGTCGATGAGACCAGCCGGCAGGGGGTCTTCGACTTCACTTTCGAGCAGCCTTTGCTGAAGCCCTCTGAGCCGAAAAACGAGCTTAACAACAGAAGGGATGACCTTGAAATCGCGTGCCTGGTGAGGGAGGAAGAGCTGGCCAAGCTCAAAAAGGAGGTCACCGAGGCGTATTTTGGAGTTCTTCAGACGGAACTCAAAACCGAGATAACCGGTGACAAACTGGAATCCGCCCGGCTACAGTCACACATTGATTCCGCAAAATTCGTTGAAGCCGTCATATCGGAGGAGAGCTGGCTGGAATCATCGTCCAGCCGGCTGGATGCCGAACTGGAGAAATTCGATATTGACAACCAGCGGCTTGAGAAACAGCGGGACCTGGCACTGCTGCTGGACCTGGATGTGAACGAGTCATTCTCGGCAGCGATACCGTCAGTCCCGACCCACCTGACGGAAGTACAAAGAGAGCGCTATGTGCGAGACTGGGAGGATTGCGCTCCGCTGAAGAAAGCCCGGTACGAGTATGACAAGCAGCAGCGTGCGGCCGACTACGCTGCCGGCGGACACGGGCTGACCGGTTCTTTGACGGCGAATTACTCATTGGGACGGGGAAAAGTAGATGTGACCGGGTATCCCAAGCGGGACAACAATACCGACAGCTGGGGGTTGTCACTGAACTTCAGTCTTCCCCTCTGGGATGGGGGATCGTCTGCGGCGGCTGTCAAAGCGGCCCACATGTTGGCAGAGAGAGCCAAGATTGAATACGAGAAGGTGGAGAAGGCGGCCCGCGCGGAAATCGTCAATCTGATCAATGGCCTCGACGTCAGCTTTCGCAAGCTGGGCGTCCTCGACAAGCAGGTCGAGCTGTCCAAGAACCGGATGGACATCGCGAAATTCCGCATGGATGACGGACAGATTTCCGTGATCGCATACCTCGCCACCAAGATTACTTATCTTGAGGCCAGAGATAAATACCTCGAGGAACTCAAGAACTATCTTATTGACAAAATCGAACTCGAGAGCAAGTATATCGACTGATGTCCCTGAAAGTTATTATTCGCTCGCCCAATCACCTGGGCGACTGCCTGATGGCGTTGCCCATGATCAACGAAACGCGCGAAGCCTACCCCGGAGCGAGCGTCACTCTGCTGGTGCCGGAGCCCCTTGCGGGGTTGTTTGAAAACAATCCCGCCATAGACAAACTCCTGACAATCCCCTCGCGTCAGGTACATGGGCTGATAGCCGTCATGAAGATCAAGGACATTATCGCCCCCCACAATTTCGATGTCGGGTATATCCTTCCGCCGTCGTTCGGTGCGGCCGCCGGATTCAAGCTGGCGGGAGTGCCGGAACGAATCGGCTACGTGGCGGATGGTCGCCGGCTCCTGCTTTCGCGACCGCTGCCCCTGCCGGCGCCCATCAACTCCGCTCATCGCAGCGAGCTGTATTTCAACCTGTTGCGTCGTGGCGCCGGAGTGCAGCTGGAGTACGTTCGGCCGAAGCTTTTCTTGAACGACGAAGACAGTTGCAAGGGACAGGAAATTCTGGCCAGTTTCGGCATCGAGCCCGGCGAACGGTATGCGGCCATAGCCTTTCGGGCGGTGGCGGAATCTCGACGATGGGGAAAGCAGAATTATATCGAATTGATAAAAGAAATCATCGCTCAGTATCACATGAAAGTGGTGTTGACCGGCTCTGCGGACGACCAGCGGGAAGGTCAGGATATAGCGTCGGCTGCGGGAACCAAGAAAGTCGTCAACCTGGCCGGCAGGATTTCACTGCGGGAGGCCGCGGCAATTCTGTCCGGGGCGGTCTTTTTTGCAGGTAATGACTCCGGCGGCGCCCATCTGGCGGCAGTGGTGGGAATTCCTATTGTCGTGCTCTCCGGCGCGGATGACCCCAGCGCCACGTCACCTCTCTCCAGCAGCAAAAGACTGATTTACCTCGAACATCTCGACTGCATTAGCTGCGTCAAGAACGTCTGTCCCCTTAAGGGCGAGGACCATATGCGCTGTATGAAAGAGATATCGGTGCCCATGGTTCTCCAAAGCATCAACGACCTGGTTGGCGTCTGACGCCTTTTACGGTTGGCCGAAATTGAGGCCAACGGGCCGGATGATGTTTGCCGTATCAATTCTGGTATGAAACTGGAACCGCCATCCACCGTCGCCATTTCGGTCGACCGGACCGACCTGCTTTCCACAACTGACAGGCTTGCGGCCCTGCTGAGTCCTCTGGGAGGACTCAGCACCTTTGTGCGTCCCGGGATGACCGTTTTAGTAAAACCCGATCTAACGGCAGGTTCCGACGGAGTGCCGGAAACACATCTGGAACTGGCAGTGCAGGTGGGGAGACTGGCCCAGGCTGCTGGGGCGAAAGTTGCCATCGGTGATTCACCGGCGTTGGCTGAGGCAGGTGTGGAACGTCTCTGGAAACAGACGCGTCTGGAGGAGATGGCGGGTCGAGAAGGGCTGCACTTGCTCAATATCGAGAAGTCGGCCACCGTCCCGGTGGCAGTGGAAACCAGGATATATTATTTGCCGCAGCCGGTTGTTGAGGCTGATCTGATTGTCAACCTGTCTCGTCGCGGGTTAAATGCGACCAGTCGCACAGGTGGCGCGATAGGCAATGTCTTCGGTGTTCTGCCGGGCTTTCACATGGGCATGGGGGCCTTCAAGGGGCGTATCTCGCAATCGCGGCGAATGGCCCAAATCGCCGTCGACCTTTTTTCGGTCCTGCAGCCGGGACTGAACATTTTCGATGCCCTTGACCTGCAAAACCCAGCCTGGCTGGCAGCCTCGGCCGATGCTGTAGCTCTGGATACAGTAATCGCGTCGTTAGCCGGAGTCGACCCCCAGACGATCTTTTCTATCCGATACGCATCAGAAGCCGGCCTAGGAATTGGCTGGCTGGAGGCCATTGCCACCGAGGGCGATGTCCCGCAAGCCGTTAGCCGGGGCGGTCGGGGTTCGCGCGGATTGACGGGCGGAGTCTTGACCGGGACTGTGGCCGATGCAATCGGCTCGCTCGTCACCATGAAACCGGAGATTGATCCGGCTCGGTGCAGTGATTGCGGGATCTGTATATCTTCCTGTCCGGCCGGGGCCATCCGTTGCCTGCCTGACAGAATCGGGCTGACTATTGAGCGGCGCCTGTGCATATCGTGCTGGCGGTGTCACGAAAGTTGCCCAAAAGCCGCTATTTTTGTCCGTAAGTCTTGGTTGGCCCGTCAATTAGTGGGCTAGGGCGCAGAAACTGCGCCGGCTAAGATATTGCTTGACAAAGTGATATTGTCTTCCTACTATAATAATGGCAGAATATGCGCAATTTCTGACCAGCTATTTTTGGGTATTTGACATATTCAATGTAAGATGGAATTATCTTCAGCATCTTATACATATACTAAAGGAGTGATGGCTGTGAAAGGATTGAAACTGATAGCGTTTTTAGCGATGCTATCATTGCTTCTTGCCTGCTTAGTCTCCGTGCCGGTACTCTCGGGAGAGAATCCCTGGGACGCGGACGGCGGAAACGATGAGAAAAACCCCAGTGGTTATTCTGACACAGTCGACGTTAAAGGCGGAGATGATGACCTCCTGGTCGTCCTCGGGTGCCCTACAATTGGCGACTCTAATGCAGGTTGGTTTGATCTGATGTTTTTACCATTGTCCTATGCTTTCTCGTCATGGGTGCTCGCAGACAGTCCTACTTCGACCGTCGATCAGTTGGAAACTGGTGGGCAGAGCATTTCGGGACACAGTCGAGTGGCCCAATAGCGTTGGCTGATGCGGCTGAACGGCCGGCACCATTAAAGAGAAAGCAGGAAGATGAACCTTTCCTCACCAAAGGTCACTTTTGACAATCGCCTCCTCACGGTCGAGGAGCTCTTTCGCCAACGAAAGTACCGTTCTGCAATACCTGAGCTTACCAGGCTAACCCCCGACGAGTTTGAGAGTAGAAATCACGAACTGGGGCTTTTCTGTCTGCTTCAGGCGGAGCGAGCTTTGTATGAGACGAAATATCGGGAGGCACTGGAATTCGGCCTCAAGGCGTGCAGATATCTGGCCGATCTGCCCCTGAATCGCCGTTATGGCCGAGTCCAGTGGGTCCTCTCGAAATCGTATTCAGCGGTTGGTGATTTAAAGAACGCTGAAATACGGGCCCGCGACGCCGTGGCGGCCTTCCGTCGGGCTTCCGATCCGACCGGGCAGGTTGACTCTCTGAATGAGTTGGCGCGCATCGCCTATATCCGAAATGAATATCAGGCTGCGATCGGTTTTCTCACTGACGCTGCCGGCCTGTGTGGGAACGATGCTCGTCGGCATGCTCAGATGACCGGTAACCTCGGCCGTATTCGCCTTTACACGGGCGACTGGGCCCAGGCTGAACAGGACATGAATGAAGCTCTGGAGTACGCCGTCGCTAACGAGCAGGAGGATTCGCAGGTTGTTAACTACCTCTCGCTGGGGCTTTTGCACATACGGCGGCGCCAGTTCACCATGGCCCGCCGAAAACTGGACAAAGCTCTGGAGATTATCAGCCGGTTGGGTCTGAAGAGGGAAAAGGTCATCTATCTTGAGTTTGCCGGTGAACTGGCCCTGGAGAGGGGGGACATCTTCAAAGCCAAGGCTATCCTGAGTGACGCTTACACGAAGAGTATGATGCTGGCCCCGGAGTCGTCGCTGGTATCTCAGACGGCTCGGCGTGCGGCCGAAGTTGAACTGGCTTTGGATAATCTCGATGAAGCCATGAAGTACGCCCAGAAGGCCCTTGAGGTGGCTCTGATGCTGGGCGAGAAAGAAGAAATCGGGCTGGCGCGGCGCATTATTGCCATGGTATTTGCAGCGAAGGGCGACAGTGTCGAGGCCCTGGAGTATATCAACGATGCCCTTGAGATTCAGCGCGAACAGGGCGATCCCTATCGCATTGGCCGGACGCTCCTGGTAATGGCTGATATCAAGGCGGAGACGGGCGTGGAGTCCGTCGAGAAGCATCAATCTCTCTTTGACGAAGCTCATCGCATATTCAAAAGATTGAAGCTCAGTTACTGGGTGGCCGAGACTGACCTCAGAGCGGGTCTTTTTGCCTGTCAGCAGGGCAACCTGTCGCGCGGTTTCCGGAAACTCAGCCGAGCCGAAAAAGTGTTTGACTCGCTGAACGACAAGAACAAGGTACGCGCGGTTAACAAGTTTCTAAATTCGCTTGCCGAACAAGCGGTGGCCCTTTCCATCTCGCGTGAGAATGAGTTCAAGATTTTTGGCAATCTCATAACTCCCCAAGAGTATTCGGATATAAAAACAAGCCAGATCGACGAGCTTCTGGAGATACTCCTGAAGGAGACAAAAGGTCACCGAGCGGTGGTGTATTCACCTGATTTCGAAAGTTGTCCGGTAACGGCTTCGTTCACTCTCGCTCCTCAGCAGGTGAAGAAATTTATTGACGGTTTTCAGCAGCTTCTCGGCGAGGAGATTGCCAGGTCCAGGCCGACCCTTGTACTGGATTGCCGGCGCGACCCATATATAAACGGCCTGTTTGTCGATTTCCCCGAAGTGGTCGCGAGCGTCATAGTCGTGCCGTTTACGATGAGCGACGGTTCGCGCAGTTTCCTTTATATCGAGAAGTTGACAGATGACAACACGCTGAATCCTTTCAGCCAGACCGAGTTGAATTTTGCGGTTGGTTTCACCGACATTATCGCTTTCAAGTGGACAGAGATCCAGAAAAACAAGCTTCTGGAGGACAATCGCCGTCTGAAGCGGCAACTGCAGGAGAACGCGGCTTTCCCGAATATCATCACTCAGAACGACGATATGATGGATGTTCTGGCGCAGGTGCGTCAGGTGGTGGATTCCAGCATCTCGGTCTCGATCGAAGGCGACACGGGCACGGGCAAGGACCTTCTGGCCAAGGCCATCCACTATAATTCCTTGCGGCGTGATCGGCGTTTCATATCAGTTAACTGTGCGGCCCTGCCGGAGACTCTTCTGGAGTCGGAGCTGTTCGGGTACAAACGCGGTGCATTTACCGGGGCCGACCGGGATAAATCGGGGCTTTTCGAAGAGGCCGATGGTGGCACGTTTTTCCTTGATGAAATCGCCGACATGCCACTGAGTATTCAGGCTAAGGTGCTGCGCGTGTTGGAGACCAAGGAAATTGTCCGCCTGGGTGAGACGGTTCCACGCAAGGTGGACGTGAGGATTATTTCGGCCACCAACAAAGACCTCCGCGAGGAGATGAACCGTGGGCTATTCCGGCAGGATCTCTATTATCGGCTTTCGGCACTGACCTTCAGGCTGCCGCCGTTGCGTGACCGCCGCGAGGATATCCTGCTTCTGGTGGCTCATTATCTCGAAGGTTCGGGCAAGAACATACATCCCGAAGTAATGAAGCTGCTGGTCAATTATGACTGGCCGGGCAATGTCCGGGAACTGGAAAACGAGATCAAAAAACTGGTCCTTCTTTCCGGAGCAAGAGAGGAGATAGGCATCGAAGTCCTCTCAGGTAAAGTACGTGCGGTCGGCGGCGACGGTAATGGTCAGGACAGGCCGGCGGCAGTGCCCGCCGATGACGTCTGTTTCGACGCTGGCTATTCACTGTATGATTACCTCGCAAGCCACGAGAAGCGTTTCATCATTAAAGCCCTTAAAGACAAGCGGGGGGTGAAAAAGCACGCAGCGGAGCTTCTGAATATCCCGGAGTCTACATTGCGACTCAAGATAAAGCAGTACAACATCGACTTGAAGGATCTTAGATCGCTACACTAGGGTGCGGCGTCAGTCGACTACAGGCGAGCAGTTTCTCAGAGGCAGAGTTGCCTCTTTTTTTGTTTTCTCCGTCAAATTCCATCCGGTAAGCCGGGCTAAAGGCGTTATTCTGCCGGCTCCGGCCCGAGGCTACGGCAGTCGGCTGTGAGGCGAGGTGGGGTTAAGCCGTTTTTTTCCTCCGCGCGGGCTTGTCACGAGTGCAGTTTTGGATTATGGTTAACACGACATGAGACGAGCGCTGTTTTACCGGACATATGCGGGCGAGCCGCACTACAATATGACCTTCGACGAGTGGCTTTTCAGGCGTGCAGCGGGTCAGGCGGGGGCGGTTTTTCTGCACTTCTACACCTGGAGTCGCGGGGCCATCACTTTCGGGCTGAACCAGCGTCAAGAG
>JAOUEU010000003.1 GCA_029858555.1 Candidatus Zixiibacteriota bacterium | reverse complement strand
GACGGCTCTCGACTTTTCCAAGACAGGCGACACGACCGTTATCAGGCGTGTGACCGGCGGCCGGGCGCTTTTTCACGATCCTTCCGAAGTGACGTACGCCATTGCCGTCAATACGGCGGGCTCGGAAAGGGACAGCCTGGCCGGGTCGCTGTCGGCGTCCTCAAAGGCAGTGGCGGCCGCGCTCAAAGTCTATTTGCAGCGTCTCGGGATTGCATGCAGCTTCGCACGTGACGCCGGAGTGCCCGACGGGCAGCCCGGCTTCTTTCACAAGGCACCCTGTTTCGCCTCGGCATCGCGGCACGAGTTGGTGGCGGGAGGGCAAAAGGTGGCAGCCTCCGCCCAGCGTCGCATCGGCGGCAGCTTTCTGCAGCACGGGTCGCTGAAAATTCGGGGAGCGGCCTGGCACCCAGCCCTGGGACGGGCGCGTGTCAGCACAAAGGCCGCGAATGAGTTGGAAGCCCTTAACGCCGCGGAATTTAATATCTTAGCCGACCTGTTTCGGGACGTAGTGAGTTCCTGGTTTGATCTTGATATCGAAGAGGCAACACTGAGCGAACAGGAGCGCACGGAACTGACAAAGGAGGTCGCTTTTCTGCAAAAAAACAGTCTGTCACGCCGCGGAATTTATTAAACACGTTTATCACCGTAACAGTCTATAAGTAGTAGCGTTGAAGGCGGACTGAGCCAAAAAATCGCTTGACTTACCAGGAGGAGCAGGACTATCTTTCTCGTCTGTAAGCACAGCATTAAATGTTTGAGGCTACCGGAGGTAGGTAGAGGACTTTTGCTATTTGGGAAGGTTGGTACAGCAGGTAGTTCATATCCCACGAACACCTCCAAGCCGTTACATGACAGGATATTGTGCGTGTCCGGCGGCCATAATCGGGCACGCGCGTGACCATGTGACTAAAATCTGCAATCGTTTGAGGAGATACAGTGATGTTGTCAAGTCGCGGGAAGCTGTTGAAGTGGTTGATCGTTGTGGCGGCGTGTCTGGCCGTCCTTCCGTTAAATGTCTACGCGGCCGCGACCGGTAAGGTCAAGGGAACGTTGATAGATGCGGAGACTAAGGAGCCGGTGATCGGAGCTTCGGTGTTCATTGTGGGCACCAGGCTGGGTGCGCAGAGTGATCTCGACGGCAATTACATGATTTACCAGGTTGAGCCGGGCTCGTACACCATCAAAATTTCGCACATCGAGTACAAGACGGTGGAGGTCCTCGATGTGATGGTCAAAGCCGACTTGACGACCGAAATATCGCGGGACCTGGAAAAGAAGGTTTCCGAACTGGATGAGACGATTACCGTCCGCGGTGAGGTCGATATTATTGACCGTTTTGAGGTTTCCAACCAGATATCGATAACGAAGGAAGTTATTGAGAGGCAGCCGGTGACCACGGTGGACGAGTTGCTGACGCAGGTAGCCGGCGTGGTGACTAACACGTCCGGTGAGGTATTTATTCGCGGTGGCCGAGCCGGTGAGATTTCGTATATCGTAGACGGTGTTCCCATTGGCGATCCGCTGGGGGGGTTGGGCCAGGCGGCCGGCGCCAATCTTTCATTGGTGTCGGGCTCG
Organism: Candidatus Zixiibacteriota bacterium; assembly: GCA_029858555.1. Classification (GTDB taxonomy): domain Bacteria; phylum Zixibacteria; class MSB-5A5; order GN15; family FEB-12; genus DAOUUR01. The sequence continues at coordinate 40,002 of JAOUEU010000003.1, read as the reverse complement.
ATTCAGGAATTTACGGTGATTAAAGATGGTTTCGATCCCGAATACGGAGACGCGCTGTCGGGTATTGTCAAGATCACCACGCAGACGGGGTCCAAGGACAACACGAATCTCAATATTCATTTTCTGACCGACGATTTCGGCAACGAGGCGTTGAACAAGTATTCGCGCAATAACGATTATCTGAGAGTCACGCTGAAGGGACCCGATCCCATATTTAAATCGAAGATACTGCCGGCGCTGGGAATCAACTTCCTGGAAGATAAGGAGTTTACATACTTCCTTTACGGCGAGATCGATAAGAGCGACGGTGTTTATCAATACGAGCGGTACGACACTCCCAGCACGGTGCGGCCGACCGGTTCCTTCAACCTCTTCGGGCTAGACATCCCCGACCGGCGGATCAACAAGTACTACTGGATGGCCAACTTCAAGTTTCGGCCCAAGCAGAACCTGAAGTTCATTGTTTCGTACAAAGAATCCAAGACGCTGGCGACCGTCTTTGACTGGGACTATCGTTACAGCGCCATCACAGCTCCGGTTCAGGAGGTTACCTGGAATTCGCTTTCGCTGGAGGTTTCGCAGTCGGTCACCAAGCGGATGAACTACGAATTGGTCCTATCTTATACTGAGAACGGCCTGACACAGAAGCCGGGCGATCCCAATCGTCCGGGGCACGGCCTGGAGCCGGATGACTTTTTGTTCGATTACCAGTGGGAGGATTTCGAAGACAGAAACGGCAACGGCGTCTATGATCCTCCGGAGCCGATTATCAACCTGTTCCCGGATACGGCGGTCTACGGCGACAATTTCACGGGTCCCGGTTACACCTTCGGTGAAACGGGTCTCTTTGAGGTGGTGGTTCAGCAGGGAGGCGGGTTCGACTCCTCGACTTTCCGTTTCAATGACAACGGCATCATCGACAGCCTGGAGGGCGAACCGTTCATCGATCTGAACGGCAACGGCATCTGGGACGCCGGAGACTATCTCCATGACAAGAACGGCAACGGCCTTCTTGATGATTATCGGCTGTCGCGCATCAACCAGCGCAATCCGGAGCCCTACATCGATGGCGATTCGGTCATCGGCGAGCCCTTCGTCGACATTAACGGCAACAACATTTACGACGCGGGCATCGATATATTCATCAAGTCGGTCGGCCCGGATAACATGGATTACAATTATAACGGCCGTTATGACGGGCCGAACGACTTTTGGTCAATCGGCACGCCGTATGTCGACCGCAACGGGAACGGCATCTACGATGCCCCGAATTTCGAATATGACCAGGGTGAACCGTTTATAGACGTCAACGGCAACGGCGCCTGGGATGGCGGTGGAACGTCGACGTTTTTCGACCCGGTCTCTTACGACGAGGATGCTACCTGGCATGACCGGATCACCAAGACCGTCCGCGGCGAGTTGAAGCTGTTCTGGCAGTTGGGCAATCATGAGTTGAAGGGCGGTGTGGCTGTTCACCGGGACGACTTCAATTATCAGGAGATCGAGAAGCCGTATATTCTCTACACGGGTCGTTCGGACAGCGGCACATATGCCAATCGCGGCGCTTTCCGTGATATGTTCAGCTACTCGCCATGGGGCGGGACCGTTTACCTTCGCGACAAGATCGAGTACGGTTCGATGATCGCCTCTCTGGGCTTCCGGTGGGATTTCTTCATTCAGGATAAGTGGGACCTGGTGGACGTCGCCAAGGCCGACGATCTCGGTTCCGGCATCATCTACGGCGATCGCCAGAAATTCTCGCCGCGTATCGGTTTCTCGTACCCGATATCCGACAAGGCGAAAGTCCACTTCAACTACGGTCACTTCTTCCAATTGCCGTCGTTGAGATGGATGTATGCCCGGAATACGGTGGCCGTGAATGAGAACACGATTGTCGGCAACTACAATCTCGATTATCAGAAGACGATTCAATATTCCTTCGGCGTCAAATACGCCATGTCGGAGAATTACTCGGTTGACATTTCCGGTTATTTCAAGGACGAATTTGACAAGATCAACGCCAAGTCGGTGCGTGTCGGCGGCCTGACCCGCCAGCAGTACCGCAACGGCGACTACGGCCGGAGCCGCGGTTTTGAGTTGCAGTTGGAGAAGCGCGGCGGCGGGTATGTCAACGGCATGGTCAGTTACACCTACGCGTTTGCGTTCGGCAAGGCCTCGCAGACCAACGAGAACTATATGTCTGATTTCCAACTGTCACGGGAACCCCTGTCCGAGGCGGCTCTCGACAACGACGTCCGGCACTCGTTGAAATCGAACATTCAGATCTTTATCCCGAGTACGGTGAAGCCGAGGCTGTTCGGGTTGCCGATACCAAACGGCTGGTCGCTGGCGATTGAAACGTTTATCGAGAGCGGTCGCCCCTTCACGCCGGATCGCTCGTACCCGAACATATCGGCCAGCACGGGCGAGGATATTCAGACGAACTCGCTGAGGAAACCGGCCATAGTAACGTTTGACGTTCGTTTAACCAAGGATTTCAAGCTGGCCGGGCTTGATTACAGTTTCATTCTCTGGGTGGAGAATGTATTTGACAGCCGCAACGTGGTAGAAGTCTATGAAAATACCGGCCGTCCTGACACGCAGCAAAATCAGAGTCAGGTCATCAAGGGCGGCACTCCTTACGACCTTGATCCCGAGAACTGGGATTACGGCCGTCAGATCAGGGTTGGCGTGGAGGTTAATATCTAAGGGTAAGGTTGAAGATAAGTTCACAGTATATACGTAACGAGGACACCATGTTTTTCAAAGGTAGTTGGTCATACACAACCCGGAGGCATCGTCGCGAAGCTGGCTTGGCTGGTGTCGCTGTTCTAATCTGTCTGGTGATCTTTCTATTTCCGGCGCCGGTGATGGGACAGGCCAAGGTCGGCACGACCGGGGCGCAGTTTCTGGAGTTGGGTGTTGCCGCGCGCGCTATGGGTATGGCGGAGGCCTTCACGGCGGTTTCGGATGACATCTCGGCCGTTTATTACAATCCGGCGGGATTGACGTCCCTGTACGGTCGCGAGTTTATCGCTACTTACATCGACATGCCGGCCGGCATCCAGTACGGTTTTGGCGGAATCGGCTTTCCGCTGGAATCGGTCGGCGGCGTGCTGGGTATCGGTGTGTACTCCCTCTGGTCCGGAGATATGATAGAACGGGATTACAATGACGGCACCTACGAGGGTACCGGGCGTGTTTTCTCGTACAATGACTTTGCCGCGTCGGTAAGTTACGGCCGTTATCTGACGGACCGTTTCTCCATCGGTTTCTCGGTCAAGTACATTGGTGAGTATGCTCACGACTACAGCGCCAACGGTTGGAGCGCCGACGTCGGGACCATCTATGACACCGGATTCAGGGGATTCAAGATTGCGATGGTCATCACTAATTTCGGTCCGGACATGAAATTCATCCAGAAAACCTACCCCCTTCCAATCAACTTCAAGTTCGGCGGCTGTATCAACGTTGTCGAAGCCGAGGATCATCTGATGACCTTTGCGGCGGAGGGCTCGCACCCTTCCGATAATCTTGAAAAGTACAACACCGGCCTCGAGTACATTTTCAAGGACCGCTTCATACTTCGCGCGGGCGGCCGATTCAATTATGACGTCGATGGCTTTACGGCTGGCGGCGGTCTGAGGTTACCCTTCGGGGAAGACCGCGAGATGGGTTTCGATTACGCCTTCCAGGATTTCGGCGTGTTGACACAGGTTCACCGTTTCACCATGACGGTCGCATTTTAGAGGAAGGCGGGGTAACAAACGATGTGGAAAATGCAAAGCAATATGAAAACAAAGATTTCTTTAGCAGTTCTGCTACTGACAATTACCGCGGCTTCCGTCCTGCTCTTTTCCGGGTGCACCGAGACACTCAAAGGTGATAAGACTCCGAATCAGGCGCCGATCGTCTATTTTGTCAACATCCCTCCGGAGGGACAGACTTTTTCGCGCAACCCGGTGGTTTACTGGGTGGGAACGGACCGCGACGGACAGATTGACTATTTCCGTTACCATGTGACCACGCTGGCCGAGGTCGGAGAGATGACTCCCGAGGAGTACATCGCCACCGTTGCGGGCGATCGCTGGATATACCTTGACGTAGATCCTACCGAGGCCGATCCCAGGACAACCAACACGATTGAAATGTCCGCGGACCTGTCCGATCCTGTCAACACCTACGTCCCCCAGTACGTGTTCCTTCAGGCTTTCGACGAGGAGGGCAAAGAGAGCACCATCGTCTATCGTCTTTTCTCGCGCAATGACAATCCGCCTCAGACGGTTGTCTACGGCGTAACTCTCGACTCGCCCTTCGTCAACTCGATTACACCGGGTGGTGTCATTACGGGAGTCAAGCTGCGGTGGGGTGGTACCGACCCGATTGACTATCCGTCCGATCCGCCGCCGTTTGAGTTCAAATGGAAACTTTTCGGCCCCTACACGGCGGCCCAGTTTACGGCGCTGGCCGATTCCTTTTTCACGGAGGTTTACGTGACAAGGGACGCCCGCGTTTTCAGAATGGGGGACACGATTCTCCGGTGTGACACGTTCTTTTCGGCCGATTCGACGGATATTCAGTGCGATACGATTGTTGTCAACGCCTCGACGCCGACGACGGCATTCGGCGGCCTGGAACCCTTCTTCCGTTCAGAGGACGAGGATTTCATAAATTCGGGCTATGAGGGATTCAACCGCGTGGCCCAGTCTTCCGGAAATGAACTGAACCCGTGGGTGCCCGACAGTCTGGACACCATATATGACGTTTTCACCAAGTATTACCTGTCGCCCGGAGGAGCGGGCATCGATACGACGGTGGAGATGTATTTTGTGTTTGAAGTGAAAAGCCGTGACGATGCTCAGGTGGCGGACCTGGCGCCGTCATTCAAGACGTTTACGGTTATCGACCCGCGCCGGGAGCGCGATGTTGCGGTTATTGATTTCACGCTGCCGACAGCCAGAAATAGCACGGCGCCTACTAGCATCAGTGTGTCCAGGCAGTTCTGGACCAAGACAATGGAGCGCTGGAAGCCCGGCATTGATTTTGATACGACGGTCATTACTGAAGAGTCAGGGCCTTTCCGGCAACAGGCGAGAGACTATTTCCGACCCCAGTATATCGTTTCGGATGGCGGTCTGAGGCTGGTAGAGTTGCTCAAGCACAAAGTCTTGATTGTCTTTCATGATCATATTCAGTATCCGAATTTCTTCGAGAACGCCGACCCAATCTACACCGCCATCGACGCCGGCATCAATGTCTGGGTTCTTGAGCGCGGTATGCTGAACCGCGTCTGGAACCAGTGCCAGCAGTTCTTCATACAGATTCCGGCGACCTATCAGTTATATTTCGGTGTTGCCGGTACGGTGTATTCCGGCTGGCTTGGTACTATGGTGCTGAATTACTGTGCTTATTTCCCCAATAACAGCGCCGACTGGGTCGGGGCTTACAGTATTGACTCCACCAAATGGCCCAACCTTGACGTTGACACGGCGCTTCTGCACGCGAACTACATCTGGAAAGATATTCTCGGCCGTCCCGTATGGAGGCCAGGGGTCCCGGCTCTGCCGGAGGTGAACTGGTGCTCCCGGCGCTTCGGTACCGAGATTATGTACCTGTACAAGTCATTCTACGGCAACAGCCACCCGCTCGGGTTCGACCTTACATTCGAGGGCTCACCGGTGGGGCATCGGCTGAATACGGGGTTGTTCCGGACGGTACACTTCTGTTTCACGCCGCTGGGTGTCGATACGACGCAGATGCAGCAACTGGCCGATAGTGTCCTTGACTGGCTCTATCCTGAGAACGGGGAATCCGCGGCGGAGGCTATGTCCGTTAATCGATATAAGGATGCACCTGTCAGAATGACTCTTGAGGAAGCCCGCGCCAACTTCATCGAGCACAGAAAGGAATACCTGGAGCGGTTGCGAGAGGCGGCGAACGAACCTGTCTTGAGGTAGCGTTCGCTGATCGATTGTTTAAGCATAGTGTGTGAATAACGGCCGGGGTCGCCGATGCGCGACCCCGGTCTTTTCTTATCTGTCAAGACTGTTGAGCATCCAGCGGATTTGCTCATCGTCGGGAAATTTTTCAGTGGCGATTGTCAGAATGGAGTCAGCCTCGCTGAACCGGCCGGTGGACATGAAGCCGCTGGCCAGGTTGACATAGGCGCCGACGAGATCAGGATCGCCGTCTATGGCCCGTCGACTGAAATCGAGTGATTCATCGAAGCGTCCGTCCAGGCCTGCAATATAGCCAAGCTGGTAGAAAGTTTTAGCTCTCTCCTTCTTCCAGTTTTCCCGGCTGTTTCTGAAATGACGTTCAAAGGCGGCGTCATCAGTCTCGATAGGCGGCGGCGCGGCGTTCCTGGCTATCAACAGCACGGATTCGGCCCGGGCCTGGTCGCCCCGCTGGGAGAAAAGCGCGGCTGCGTCGTCAAGCAGGAAGATATCATTTCCGGCCTTGTCGACGGCGTCGAAAACGAGTCCGAGCAGGCTGTCGCCGGTAATTTCGGGCTGTGCCGCAGCGGCGCGCAGACGGATCATGTGCGACTGGATATCATAGGGACGCCTTTGCAGGGCCAGCGACACTTCGGCGACGGCCTCGCGGTAGCGGCCGTTCAGAAGGAGCAGCGAGGCGATGTTGGTGTAGGCCTTGTGTCGTCCCGGGTGAAGTTGTTTTTCACGATTGAAGTAATAGTAGGCGGAATCCTGGTGTCCCAGCCGGAAATGGCAGGCCCCGACGTTCAGATTTATCTCCGGGAAGGACGGCTCGGCGGCCAGGGCGCTGCGAAAATCGCTCAGCGCCTGCCCGTAGCGGCCTTCGGTGTAGGCGTACAGGCCTTCCGTCATCAATCGCATTGTAATCTGCCCTTCCGGCAACGGTATCACCGGGTAAAACGAAAAGACCGCCGTCACTGCACCGATGAGAGCCGGAGTTATGACGGCTCGGGGCCTGGTGGCGACGGCCCTTGCCAGGAACCAGAGTCCGTTTGCGGCGAGGGTCACGTAGAAGGGCAAAAGGGGTAATCGGAAGCGGCTGTTGAAGAAGAAGAGCGAAGATGCCGCGAGATAGGCCGCCATTAGAAGGAGCAGCAGTTTCGTCTCAAAACGGCTCCGCCAGCCGGCCATAAGACCGACAACAGCCAGGGACAGCAGAAGGCCGAATGTTACCGGGCTGTATTTCAGGATGGGCATCTTTGCGAAAAAGGCCGCCAACGAGCGGTTGTTGGATATCTCTCTATTGGAAAAGTTGTGGTATAGTTTCTTGCCATAAAGACTGAGGAATTGTCCGGGCTGACCTGCAATCCATTCCATCGCCCTGCTCGTCCAGAACGCTGACACCTGCCCCGGAAGAAGTTTTTCACCCGTTTCTTTTTGGGCGACATAGGATATGTCCTGAACTTTCCAGTTGTGACCCAGGGGCTCCGGCAAAGCGGCGGACAGTCCATCAGCATCAGGGTTATTCCCGATATAGAAGTTTATTCCACCCTGCGATGCGACGATGACCGGATCACCGGCGACGGCAAGGTTCCTGACAAAGACGGCACCGACAATAACAACCAGCGGGAGCAGAAAGCTCATAAATTGAACTGCAAGTCGTTTTTCGGGCCGTTTGAACAGCAGCACACTCAGCGGGATGATGACGATGAACATCAGCGCGGTGGGCCGGGTAATCGATGCTAAAGCTAAAAACAATCCTGTCCAAAAGGCGTCGCTCGGGCGGTGCCCGTCGAGCCAGTGCACCAGGCGGTAGACCGCCAGTTGAAGGAGTAACATGAAGAGCGGATCCAGCAGCAATTCTCCCTCGAAGTATATCATGACAGGATTGACGGCCTGCAGTACCGCTGCCACCAGGGCCACTTTGCGGCCAAAGAGGGGCCGGGTCAACAGGCAGGTGACGACTATCGAGCCAAGCCCAAGGGTCATACCGAAGATGCGGCCTACCCAGAGAGAAGCTCCGAATAACCAGTAGAGAAAGCTGAGACAGAAGACATAGAAGGGGGCTCTGAAATAAGTGGTGTCTCCGAGGATATCGCCGCCGGCAATCGAGAGCGCCCAGTGGTGGTGATAGTTGTTGTCGACGGTCAGCATATCCCAATCGGGCAGGGACTGATATTCGAGAAGGTAATAAACGCGGATGAGGCAGGCCAGCGCCAGGACAAGCAGGAGCCCCCAGTTGGTCCTGCACTTGTCGGTCAGGGATGAAGACATCGGGTCAATATAGAGCTTTCAGTGCCAATAATCCTGTAAAATTTTGCGCCCCATCGGCGGACACTGTGAAACGGAAATCACGTTTTGCAGACTATGCAAATTCAGGGGTTTTTGGAATTCGCGCCGGGGGCATGAGCCCTCCCACTCCATGTTGTTATATCATAAGGGCTTAGCTGTGCACGCCAACGCTGTCACGCAGGCGGTTGCATAACCCGCAAGCCGCCGAATATACACCGGCTGCGGCATAACCTTTGCTTCAAGCTCCCATGTGGACCTTATGAATGGGAGACCTGATGACTTCAAAGATCGGCAATTTCGCGGCAATCGGCTGTTACTTCCTCATATTAACCATCTCGACTTCATCGGCTTCCGGCCAGATGCTGTCCCCGTCCCTGGAGGGACTCATTGCTGATTATCAGGAGGACGGCCGGGACAGTCTTGTCGAGGTTGTGGTCTTTCTCGATAACGGTCCGGGCAAGGATGCCGTAACGCGGACAAGTCAAGCCAGCCAGACGCGGGCCGAACGCATCAAGCAGGTCACTCGATATCTTCGCAGCTACGAGGCCCCTCGAGCAGCAGAGATCAAAAAATACCTTGAGGAGCATTCGTCCGTCGCTGTTGTTCAACGCTGGATTGTTCCGGCATATGTGGCCACAATTTCGGTTTCTCGAATCGAGGTTTTAAGTGATCTGGTTGGCGTTAAGAGAGTGGTCGAGAATGTTAGGTTGACGTATCCGGAGCCCGTTAAGACGGACCCGGCACCGTTCGCAACTGCCGTAGCCGTGTCGGAACAGTTGCAGTTGTTGAATGTGCCGGCCTTGTGGGATCGCGGCCTTTACGGTCAGGGACGTCTGGTCTGCTCCTTCGACACGGGCGTCGAAGGCACCCACCCGGCCCTGTCCGGCAAATGGCGCGGCAATCACGCCAGTCTCTCGGCCACCTGGTTTTCCACGGTGTCGCCGAACGACGGGCCGATCGACAACGTGGGACATGGCACCCACACGATGGGTGTAATGGTCGGCGCAGTGGAGGCGGACACCTTCGGAGTCGCCCCGCAGGCCGAGTGGATCGCAGCCGGTGTTATAGACCAGGGGAAAACTCTCCCGGCGACGTTGAATGATATTCTCGAAGCTTTCGAGTGGACCCTTAACCCGGACGGCAATGAGAGTACAACTGACGACGTGCCGGATGTGATACTGAACAGCTGGGGAGTACCGAAGGGATTGTTTACCCCTTGTGACAACCTCTTTACGGCTGCCATTGCCAACGTCGAAGCGGCTGGTATCGTCACGGTGTTTTCGGCCGGCAACGAGGGCCCGGCCGAGATGACACTGAGATACCCGGCCGATATGGCCACGACTCCAACCAATACGTTTTCAGTGGGAGCCGTTGACAACAATCGTCTGATCGCATCGTTCTCCAGTCGGGGTCCGTCGTCATGCGATCACTCCCAGAAAAAGCCGGAAATTGTCGCCCCCGGTGTCTCCATCCGTTCCTCCTATAAAGACGGCACCTACAAGTACATGAGCGGCACTTCCATGGCAGCGCCTTACATTGGGGGTCTGGTGGCCCTGATGCGGCAGTACAGCCCGGAGTCGACCGTGGAGCAAATTAAGTATGCCTTCATACAGGCTGCCACCGATCTGGGAGTGACCGGCGAAGACAATGCATACGGATATGGACTGCCCGATGCCGCAAGACTCCTGGCCTATCTCCCGGTGCCGCTGGCCCCGGAGATGAATTTGTCGGCCGCCCAGATTCTCGGTGACGGCGTGGCTTTCCCTTCCGAGACCTTCGAGCTGGAGATAGGCTTGACTAATTCGGGTGGCAGTGTCGAGGAAATTGTCGGCACTCTCAGGTTTGTGGGTGACAGCGGCGTGCAGATACTAAATGGGGTGGCGAATTTTGTATTTGGGGAAGGCGGTATACATGCTGTCAGCGAGATGCCGTGCCTGGTGCGGTTTGAGCCATATCTGCGTAACGGTCTGCTGGTGCCATTCAAGCTGGATATCAGTCTTCCCGGTGATACTGTCTTTCAGACTTTCGAGTTCAGTCTGACGGTTGGGATACCGCCGGCGGGCAATATCGCGGCGCATGAAAACGGGGAAATCAGCCTCTGCGTTTCGGATTTCGGCCAGTTTGGGTTTGCTCCGGGATCAATATATAATCTCAGCAGTCAGGGTTTGCGCTACCAGGGCAGCAACAACCTTCTGTACGAAGCCGGAATGATAGTCGGCCGAAACAGCCTGCAGATATCGAGTTCGGTTCGTGACAGTCTCGGTCAGTACGCGCCATCCGATTTTACGCCCGTCGAGGCTCTTTCCGCCGGCCTGGCGGATGCGGAGGGGGGCTTCCGGCTCGAATCTTCTTCTGCAGATACTTACTCGGATATTCCAATCCCTATCAGCGTCGGCCACGAAACTATCAGCTACAACTCGTCGGGCGAAACCGGTTATATCCTGTTCAAGTTTCAACTGAGAAACGAATCCGTTGAGACACTCACCGGTCTGTGCTTCGGGTTTATGGTTGATCTGGATCTGAGTTCGGACGGCGATCGAGTAACCCTTGATCGAGATAGAGGAATCGTCTATCAATCCGGCGATGGTTCACCGCTGGTCGGACTGGTCGCTCTGGACGGAATAACGAATTTCACGAGCCTGGAAAATGGGCTGAACAAAGCCGGATTCACACGCGTCCAGTTGTATAAGATGGTATCCGCGACCGGCAGTGATGTAGACAGCACGCGCCTGGGCGATATGCTCTTCCTCGCGCATGGCGGGGCGTTTACTCTGCGGCCGCGGGAGTCGGCGGACATTGCGTTTGCCCTTGTTTGCGGGAATGATTTGAGTACTCTGTTCGCAAATGCAGACCGCGCCCGGGACAAGTATGATGTCGCCACGGATGTGACATTTGTCGATCCCAGCGTCCCCGACAAGTTTGAGTTGTTGCAGAATTACCCCAACCCATTCAATCCTGCTACGACCATCACATTTTCGCTGCCGAGGGCAGCAGAGACGGACCTGACAGTGATAAATATTTTGGGACGCGAAGTCAAAACCCTTCACTCGGGAATCCTGTCAGCGGGTACGCACTCGGTTGTCTGGGATGGCACCGCTAGTGACGGGCGTACAGCCGCTAATGGGGTGTACTTCTACAGACTGGAGTCCGGCGGGAATGTTAGCAGCAAAAAAATGACTCTTTTGAAGTGACACGGATTTGGCTATATTGTCCAGGAACCCGGCTGCAAAGCTTATGTTAAAGATGAAAAGTGCTAAAGATAAAAAGGACTGGAAAATGTCAACAACGAGATTGACTGCGATACTTGGCGTGTTCATGCTGCTTTTTCTTGTTGCCTCACATGTGCTGGCCGTAGCCCCCACGCCTGAGGCGGTTGAAAAGTGGAAGGCAGAAGGCGTCTGGGAACAGAAGGTCGCCAACTGGAACGCTTTTAAGAAGGCCGGCGGATGCAGCCCGGAGATACATACTCCCTTCGACAGAGCCAAGCGCTTTGACAGAATGGCACTCGGCGAACAAGCCGCCGATACGGCGTACGTGATCGTTATACTGGTGGATTTCACAGATAATCCGCATACCGGCGGCGGGGTCAATTCAGGGCCGGAGGATTTTGATTCTCTGCTTTTCTCGAACCGAGAGACCGACCTTATAATCAATCCCACCGGTTCTATGACCGACTACTACCTCGAGAACTCATACGGGCAGTTCTATGTTAAGGGTGACATATACGGCTGGTACACTATGCCGGAGACGTATGCCTGGTATGTGGGCGCGGACGACGGCGCTGTCAATAGCTCGGTCCTTGCCAAGCAGGCGCTTGACAGCGCCTACGCCAACGGGGCCGATTTCAGCAAATACGACCGGAATGGGGACACGTATTGCGACGGCGTGATTATCATTCATGCCGGTCCGGGCGCCGAAGAGGGAGCTTACGGTATCTGGTCGCACAAGGCTAACATAGTTCCACCCAGAGTGTATGACGGCGTGACCGTGGAGGCGTACACCATGAATCCGGAAGAAAGCGGCGGCGATCTGTCACCGATCGGTGTCTTTTGTCACGAATACGGGCATTTTTTGGGTCTTTCTGATCTTTATGACGTCAATTATGACCCACCCGGTTCATACGGCCTGGGCAAGTGGTCTTTGATGGCCAGCGGCAACTACAACGGCGGCAGCCAGAGGCCGGCGCACCTGGATGGCTGGTCAAAAGTAGTCGCGAATTTTGCCAGCTATACGATAGTCAACGAAAATCTCAGCGGTGTGGTGATACCCCAGGTTGAGACTGATCCTGTGATCTACTTCCTTGGTAATGCCGTGGGCGGAGGTTCACAGTACTGGGTTGTAGAAAACAGACAGAAAACCGGTTTTGATCTGGCCCTGCCCGGAGAGGGGCTGTGCATATATCACATAGACATGGCCGGTCCGCTGCCCAATAACGACCCGGAAAGATACCGTGTGGCGCTGGAGCAGGCTGATGGCAACGACGATTTGGCATACACTGTGGGCAACTACGGTGACGCTTCGGACCCCTGGCCCGGCTCCTCCAACAACAGGAATTTCCACGACCTGTCATCGCCCAATTCGCGACTGAACGTGACCGGAGTTACGACGCAAATAGGTGTGTGGAACATATCCAACCCCGATTCGTTGATGACGGCGGATTTCGACGTAGAGTACTCGCGACCTTACACGGTTCTGACGGGTCCGGATTCCATCATCTTTGATGATTCGCAGGAGGGAAACGGTGACGGAATAATCACTGCCGGCGAAACGGTCAACTTTTACTTCACGGTAAAGAACCTGATGCGCCATGCATATAACCCGCGAGCCTCACTATCGTCATCCAATCCCGACGTACAACTACTGACCAACGATGTGCCCTTTGCCACCGATCTGGATGCGGTTGCCCGCAGTAATTTTGATACGGGTCTTCCGATAAAGTTCAAAATGGCGGATGAATTTACACCGATTATCGATTCTTTCATCCTGACAATAACAGCCGACTCGGTGGCCGGCGTTGCCGGGAGCGAAAATTACAGCAAAACTTTCGGAATCGAAGTCTCACTGGGCGCTCCGCAGATTCTGATCGTCGATGATGACCAGGGTGACGACTATGACGAGATATACCGGGAGATGGTCTACCTGCGGCGCATTCCGCACCAGGTCTGGCATTCTGACGCGAGCGGTTCACCCACCGGCACCGAGTTGGGCCGTTATCCCATGGTATTCTGGCATACCGGGCAGCAGGCAAGCGGCAGTCTTGGCTCCTCTGACATCAGCGCTCTCAAGGAGTACCTGGGCACTTACGATGGCCAGCTCTTCCTCTCGGGTTTTGCCGCCGTTCCCGATATCCAGGCTAACGACCCTTCGTTTCTCACCGACTACCTGCACACTAATAGCAGCTCTACGAGCAACTGGTACGTGTTTAAGAGTTTCAGCGATAACCCGGTGACAGGCGGCACCAAGTACAGGTACGGTACGGTCCTTCCGAAACCATTCGCGCTACTGGAACCCCTTGGCGATGCCCAGGGCGCCTTATATGTGGGTGATTTCGGCTCTGCAAAAGAGGATAGACCCGACTGGGTAACCGCCGTGACCTATGACGGCGCCTACAAGACTTTTCTCATGACCTTTCCATTCGAGTACATTGGTGACCTTTTTGTCAGTAGCGGCTACGCCACCAAAGACACCCTTTTAAACCGTGTGATCGGCTTTTTTGGCGGTACACTTACGTCCGTGTGGGATGGTCGGCCCTTTGCAGCACTTCCCATAAGCTTTGATCTGAACCAGAATTATCCCAACCCGTTCAACCCCAGTACGGTGATTTCATACACTTTGCGGACTGACAGCGAGTATGGCACCAGACCGGCCAAAACAAACCTGGCAGTCTATAATATGCTGGGACAGAAAGTAAAAACCCTGGTGGATGAAGTGCAGTTGCCGGGGAATTACTCGGTGGAGTGGAACAGCACCAACACCACCGGTAAGAAAGTGGCGTCGGGTGTCTATTTCTACAAATTGACTCGCGGTAACGACGCTCAGGCGAGAAAAATGATTCTTCTGAAGTAGTAAGGTCCACAACTGCTTCTCTATATAGCCGCCCCGTCGGGCGGCTATTTTATTGGTGTCTATAGCGTTAGCAAAGTGAAAAATTTCTCAAATTATTGTCAAATCCACTTGACTTTTGGCCGAAATACGTTTAATTGAAATTGAAAATCGTTTTCATCCGGCTTGGGCTAGGGTATTTATGAAGGAATTTCTGAAAACAAAAGGTTTCAAGATGACCCCCCAGAGGGAGCTTGTCTTTCGCTCTTTCTTTGAATTGGGCCGTCACGTATCGGTCGACGAGTTGTACGAAAGAGTCCGGCAGAAAGACCGCTCGATCGGTTACAGCACGGTCTGGAGGAACTTGAAGCTCATCTGTAAAGTGGGGCTGGCTGAGGAGGTCAATATGGGTGATGGAATTACTCGTTACGACCGCATTACCCGCGATCTTCATGGTCACCTGTTTTGTGTGAGTTGTAAGGATGTCGTAGAATTCAAGGCGGAGACTATGGCGCAATTCCTGGCTGATAAGGCTCGCGACCTCGATTTCGAAGCGGATGGGTTCAAGATCGAGATTCAGGGATACTGCCGTAAATGCCGCAAGAAAAATCGATAAGGAGCTAGCGGAAAGAAAAGTTGCGGCGACTCCGACCAGTGCGATCGAGACAACAACGGCGCCGCCAAATGGCCGACCGTGAGAAAAAAATGAGTTGACAAGTGAAAGCAAGAGCAAAAAATGACCTACCTTGATAAAATGGTTCCCGGCCAGCGTGGCAGGGTCCTGGGTTTTGTAAATGACAGTCCTCTAGCCCGTCGTCTAATGGAACTGGGATTGATGCCGGGGCGGATAATCGAGTATGTGCGCAATGCACCCCTGAGCGATCCGATGCAGATCAGGGTCGGCGACAATTCTCTTTCGCTGAGGCACTCAGAGGCATCGGTAGTGAGTGTCGAGCTTGAGGAGTGACCTGTCGCGAGAAACTGTGACCGGGGCGAGATGGGAATCAGAGCCAACATAGAATCTTCCACACGGCCTAAAACGATCGCTGTCTGTGGTAATCCCAACAGTGGGAAGACCACTATTTTTAATGCCATGACGGGCCTCAGGCAGAAGGTGGCTAACTACCCGGGCGTGACGGTTGAAAAGGTCAGTGGATACTTCACCGTCGATAAGCCGGTGCGCCGCAGGCTCTGCCTGGTAGACATCCCTGGTTCATACTCGCTGTCGGCATTTTCCCCCGATGAGCGTATCGCCGTCTCCGCCCTGCACGGCAGCCTTGATGGGAGCAGTCTGCCCGACGCCATCGTGTGTGTCATCGACGCCACGAACCTCGAGCGCGGGTTGTATTTTCTCTACCAGATACTGCAGATCGGCCAGCCGGTGGTGGTAGCCCTGAATATGATCGACCTGGCCGGTCGCAAAGGCATCGAGATTGACATTCCCGGACTTCAGTATCTCTTAGGGGGTGTTCCGGTGGTGCCGGTTGTGGGCAATAGGGGACACGGGATCAGCCGGTTAAAGGAGGAAGTTGCCGAAATAATAGAGAGGCCGTTCTGCCCGCTCAATCACCATTACGATCCTATCGCTGAGGAATTGCTGACCACCTTAAGACAAAGCAGGGATAACGGTCATTTCACGCGCGCGGAATACTTGAGAGTGATTTTTGATGTTAATGGTCCCCTTGAAGAAAGGTTTCTGGGCAAGGCCGACAGTAACCTGCTGGATGTGGTTGACAGGGGGCGCAAGCGCCTGATTGCTACTTATGGTTCATTATCAGCGGCGGAGACGAGTTTTCTGGGGAAAAAAGCCGAGGACGTCTGCCGTCAGGTTCTTAGAGTCAGGAGCCGGCGTGACAGGACGACATCCGAAAAGGTTGACCGTTTCTTGCTGCATCCGGTTCTCGGCCCGCTGGTGCTTCTGGCGGCCATGGTTTTCATTTTCCACTCCATATTCAGTTGGGCGGAGCCGTTCATGGAACTGATAGACACAGCTTTCGGTGGCCTGGCCGGGCTGGTCGCCGGTTCGATGGCTGAAGGGCCGCTGCGTTCCCTGCTTGCCGACGGTGTTATTGGTGGTGTCGGTTCGGTGCTGATCTTCATTCCGCAGATAGCTATTCTCTTTATCTTTATATCGATTCTCGAGGACTCCGGTTACATGTCCCGAGCGGCCTTTCTGGTTGACCGGATGTTTCGCTGGTGCGGCCTGTCGGGAAAGTCGTTTATCCCCATGCTTTCCTCGTTTGCCTGCGCCGTGCCTGGCATCATGGCGACGCGGACCATAGAGGACCGTAAATTGCGATTCATAACGATTATGGTGGCGCCCCTGATGACATGCTCGGCGCGCCTTCCGGTATACTCTATCATGATCGCTGCGTTCATTCCGTACAAAACATACTGGAGCGTGTTTAACCTTCAAGGGGCGGTGCTGTCACTGCTCTACTTGTTGGGTGTGATCGTAGCCGTGGTGGTGTCGTTTATTCTGAGCAAAACGCTTTTGAAGACGGAGCGCGGAACTTTTCTGATGGAGATGCCGTCGTATAAATTGCCCACCTGGAAATCGGTTGTCGTCCGTGTCGTCAATCGTCTCAAGACCTTTGTCATCAGGGCCGGGACGGTCATTCTGGCCATCACTATCATTATCTGGGCTCTCAGTTACTATCCCCGCCCGGCTGAGCTGGCCGACAAATACGAACAACAAGCTGCAGAACTAAGTGCCCGTAACGAATATGACCGGGCCGTTTTGGAAACACGCCTGGTGTCTGCCTTAAACGGTTTGTCGGCGGACGAGTCCATCTGGGTGGCATCGCTTCGTAAGCGGGCTGCTCAGGCCGGGGACGAAGCTGGATTGAGGGGAATAAGAGACGTCGCCGTCAGCGCAAAACCCGACAGGGCAGCCCTGGTCGACGCGGTGATGGAATCCTCGGCACTTGACCTGGCTCACGCCCGGTCTGTGCGCGAGTTGTCCAACAGCCGAGCCGGCGAGTTTCTGCGGCAGTCCTTTTTTGGCAGAATCGGACGGATAATCGAACCCGTTTTCAGGCCCCTCGGTTGGGACTGGAAAATCACCATGTCGGTCCTGGCCGGATTTCCCGCTCGAGAGGTAATCATTGCGACTCTGGGCACAATATATAACCTGGGGTCCGAGGTCGACGAGGAGTCGGCATCGCTGGTACAGAAGATGCGTCACGCGAAGTGGGATAGTGGGGCCAAGGTGGGCCGACCGGTATTCACACCGGCAGTAGCCCTGTCTATAATGGTTTTCTTCGCCCTGTGCTGCCAGTGCGGGGCGACGCTGGTCACTATACGCCAGGAGACCGCCCGCTGGCTCTACCCGGCGGTTGTCTTCGCGTATATGACAACGCTGGCGTATCTGTTTTCGCTGGTCGCATACCAGATACTAAGCGGGATGGGTTTGTAATGAGTGTACTCTGGCAGCAACTGATAATCGCCTTTCTGGTCTGCGCGGCCGTCGCCTTCCTGGTTATCCGTTATTTCCGTTCGCGGCGAGGGAAAGGCGAATGCCCGGCCTGTCGGGCGCGTCTGCTGCAGGTTAAGACGCTGCGCCGCAAGGCGGAGTCGGCACGGGAGAATTAAGCCTTGCTTTCCGCCCGCCTTCTTTGTTTTAAATAACTATGTTTCAATCGGGCCCGATATTGCTTGGGCAGTACCGTCCTCTCGATACCTACCTGCATCGGCTGGACGCGAGATCAAAGATGATTCCGATTACGCTGGCATTGGTCCTGGCCCTGATGACCGGTTCACTTTTGTTCTATGTGGTGATTCTGGCCTCGCTTCTGGCGGTTCTTCTATATGCACAGGTTGGACTGGGGGCTCTGCTCAGGAATTTCAAGCCGCTGCTCATTTTGGTGGCGGTGACGGCCCTGTACCACCTGGCCTTTTCCGGAAAGGATACGGAGACACTGCTTGAAGTGTTCGGCTGGCGCATTACAAGCGGCGGACTGGAGATGGCCGGCTTCTATTCGCTGCGGCTGGTTCTGTTTATCACGGTCGCCTTTCTGATGACGCTGACCAATTCACCGTCGGAATTGGCCGAGGCCTTTTCCAAGATGCTAAAACCGCTGAAGGTGATAAGAGTGCCAGTGCACGACCTGTCGTTGATTCTTTTTATGGCGATTCGCTTCATTCCGGTGCTGTACGAGGAATTCGTGGCCATTCGCAACGCCCAGATCATGCGAGGTGTGAACTTCTCCGGGTCGCTGGTGAACCGCACCAGAAAGACCGCCTATATTATCATTCCGGTCTTTGTCGCGGCAGTTCAGCGCGCCGACGACATTGCCCTGGCCATTCAGGCCCGAGGTTACAACCGTGCCCCCGAGAGGACATGCTACTCCCGGTCGCGCTTTGGCAGAAACGAACTGAGATTTGCGGTGCTATCGTCGCTGTTTGTGGCAATTGTCTTTTATCTGACTGACTGACAGATGGCCCAAAAAAACATCAAACTCCTGATCGAATATGACGGGACCGCCTATGCCGGGTGGCAGGTGCAAAAAAACCTGAATAGCGTCCAGGGCGAGTTGATCAAAGCCATTGAGAGCGTAACCCGCCGGCGCGTGACACTGATCGGTGCCGGTCGAACGGATGCTGGTGTGCACGCTCTGGGCCAGGTAGCCAATTTCGTCGTCGATCACGATCTGGAGCCAGTGCGATTCAAGGATGCGATTAATTTCTACCTGCCTTCGGATATACGGATCAGGGAATCGAGCGAGGCCGCCGCCGACTTCGATGCCCGCCGGGACGCTCGCTGGAAACGCTATCGCTATCTGGTGGGCCTGCAGAAATCGGCCGTTTACCGGCAACTGCGGTGGGATGTAACGTATCCATTGTCGGTGGAGAAACTCAAGCGGGCAGCACAGGAGATTGTCGGAGAGCACGATTTCTCACCGTTCTGCGTGGTATCGTCGCGGAAAAAGAACAATAATTGTAACATATACAACGCTCGCTGGCGACAGGTAGGTAAGCTGTTGGTTTTCGAGATTCGGGGAAATCGCTTCCTGCACAACATGGTACGGTCGCTGGTGGGAGCGATGGTCAACCTGGCTTGCGAAAACCCGGATAAGAACAAGCTGAACTTGACTTTAGACCGGTTTGCGGATATTATAAAGGCTCCATCGGAGGCACGAGCAACATTCACGGCACCGCCCCAGGGACTGTACTTGGTGTCGGTAAATTATGAAAAAGGAACGGGAATATGAAATTCTTCATCGATACCGCTAATCTTGAAGAGATTAAGTCAGCAGCCCAGATGGGGGTTCTTGACGGCGTGACGACCAATCCCTCGCTGGCGGCCAAAGAGACCACTCCATACAGAGAACTTCTGGGCGAAATCTGCAAGGTCGTGTCCGGCCCGGTCTCGGCCGAAGTCCTGGCCACCGATCATGACGGTATGGTCAGGGAAGCGGAGGAACTGGCGAAAATCGCCGACAACATCGTCATCAAGATTCCAACCATTCTTGAGGGTCTCAAGGCAATCAAGACTCTGACAGCGCGGCGGATCGCTACCAATGCCACGCTGGTTTTTTCTCCGACACAGGCCATTCTGGTGGCCAAAGCCGGGGCCACCTATGTCTCGCCATTTATCGGCCGCCTCGACGACATCTCGACTTCAGGTATGGACCTGGTCGACCAGATTGTGACGATTTACCACAACTATATCTTCGAAACTCAGGTCCTGGTGGCCTCGGTGCGGCACCCGATGCACGTGGTCGAGGCCGCCCTTATCGGTGCCGATGTGGTGACGATGCCTTATAAAGTGATTGGCCAACTCATCAAGCATCCGCTTACAGATATTGGCTTGGAGAAGTTTATTTCAGATTTCAAAAAGGCTCAGAGAGGCTGATGATTACAAGATACACGTTGCCGGAGATGGGCGCACTGTGGACGGAGGAGAGTCGCTTTGAAACCTGGCTGAAAGTGGAAATCGAGGCGGCCCGGGC
Organism: Candidatus Zixiibacteriota bacterium; assembly: GCA_029858555.1. Taxonomy (GTDB): domain Bacteria; phylum Zixibacteria; class MSB-5A5; order GN15; family FEB-12; genus DAOUUR01. The sequence goes on along the minus strand of JAOUEU010000003.1, from coordinate 19,778 downwards.
AATGGCCCGGTACAAAATCATTCCGGCACAGGCTTTCAAGACCATTGAGAAAAAAGCTCGCTTCGATGTGAAGCGCATAAACGAGATCGAAGCCGAGGTTAATCATGACGTCATCGCCTTTCTGACGTCGGTGGCCGAGTTTGTCGGCGATGATGCCCGGTACCTGCACTACGGTATGACGTCGTCTGACGTATTGGATACGTCGCTGTCACTGCTGATGAAACGGGCCGCGGCGATTATTGACAAAAAAATCGCGGTGGTTCTAAAACAGATTCGCAGACTGGCCCTGAAGTACAGGGCGACCCCGTGTATGGGACGGACACACGGCGTGCTGGCGGAGCCGATGACACTGGGCCTGAAGTTCGCCGTCTGGTTCACCGAGCTTGAGAGGGCCCGCGAGCGGTTTAAAGAGGCTACCCGGGCGATATCAGTGGGCAAGTTGTCCGGAGCGGTGGGCAATTTTGCCAACCTGGACCCGCGGGTGGAGGCGGCGGTCTGCCGGACGCTGGGCCTTCAACCTGCCAAAGTATCAACGCAAGTTCTGCAGCGTGACCGGCACGCTCACTATATCTCGGCGCTGGCTCTTTTGACGTCGTCTCTGGAGAAGTTCGCCACCGAGATTCGCAACCTGCAGCGCACCGAGGTCGGCGAGATGGCGGAAGGATTTGCCAAAGGTCAGAAAGGCTCCTCGGCCATGCCGCACAAGAAAAACCCGATCACGGCGGAGCGGATAACGGGCATCGCCCGGCTGGTCCGGGGTTACGCTGTTTCGGCGATGGAGAACATACCGCTGTGGCACGAGCGGGATATCGCCCACTCGTCGGTAGAGCGCGTGATAATTCCCGACGCCGCCATAATCACCGACTACGCTCTCGAGAAATTTGCCACCGTCCTGCAAAACCTGGTAGTCAACGAAAAGCGGATGCTGGACAACATATACTACCGCGGGGGGCTGGTATTCTCGCAACGCCTGCTGCTGAAATTGACCGGGCCCGTGGGTTCGCGCGAGAAAGCTTACGGCATGGTACAGCGCCACGGGCTGGCGGCGGCTGAAGGCAGGGGCTCGTTCCGGGAGCTGGTTAAGAGGGACCGGGACATTCGCGCTTATCTGTCCGAGAAAGATATCGACAGTTGTTTTGAGTTAAGCTATTACACGCGGAACGTGGATAAGGTCTTCGAGCGGGTGTTTGGAAAATGATTGCACGCGAGGGAATCCCGTTTATTGCAGTTGGGCTCGTCCTGACGGTTCTGCTGATAGTCCTGGCAACCCGGATGGACAGCCGCTGGCTTTTTGCGTTCACCTTGATTACGGCCGTCCTGACGGTCTTCACAACCTTCTTTTTCCGGGACCCGCCGCGCAGTTTCACGCGGGGCCCGAATATTCTTTTAGCCCCGGCCGATGGACGGATCGTGTCAATCGACAGTCTCGAACACCATCCTTACACCGGCGGCAAGGCCCTCAAGGTCTCCATCTTTCTGTCCATCTTCGATGTCCACGTCAATCGTATTCCGGCCGCGGGTACGGTGGAATATGTCAGGTACAATCCCGGGAAATTCCTGGCCGCGTATGTGGATAAGGCGTCGGAGGTAAACGAGCAGACCGAAATTGGTATCGTGACATCGGGGGGGGAGAAAATCGTCGTCAAACAAATTGCCGGGCTGATTGCCCGCCGCATTGTCTGCAGGTTGACGCACGGGGCCAAGGTTTCGGCGGGCGACAGGTTCGGCATGATTAGATTCGGGTCGCGAGCGGACTTGATCGTACCGGCGGCCAGCGAGATCAGGGTCAAGCAGGGAGAACACGTTCTCGGCGGCCAAACGATTATAGGCTACTTGAAGGGTAGTCCCGCTGACAGCGAAAGTCACGAAGCGACCGAGGAGGGTCATGTCCAGATATAGGGGTATCTTCCCGGGCACGTTCACCATGGGTAATGTCGTCTGTGGCTTCCTGGCGATATTGTCGGCTTTCGAGGGTCACATAACGACCGCCTGCTGGTTTATCATCCTGGCCGGCTTTCTGGATGTTCTGGACGGCAAAGTTGCCCGCCTGAGCGGCGGCTCCAGTCAGTTCGGGATTGAGTTGGACTCGCTGGCTGATTTCCTTTCGTTCGGCGTGGCCCCGGCCGTAATTGTCCATGCTATCAGGCTGAACACCCTGGGGCGCTGGGGTTGGATTATCGCCATAGTCTTCATCATGGCCGCGTCCTACCGGCTGGCTCGTTTCAATGTTTTGGCGGACACCGAAGAAAAAAAGGAGTTTCTCGGCCTGCCGGTGCCGGTGGCGGCCTTTGCCCTGGTGACCTATATCATATTTTCGTACAAGGTGTGGGGTCGGCTGGAGCATGCGGAGCTGTTTGTTTCCATGATCGTAGTGCTGGCCCTCCTGATGGTTTCACAGATCGAGTACGAGATATTTCCGGATCGATTCGAGTCCCGCCAGAGCCGGATCAAGCTGCTCATACTCCTGGCGATAATCCCGGCCGTAATTTTCAAACCCAGACTCTTATTGTTTCCGATAGTGTCATTATATATATTGTATGGTATCGTCAGAGAACTTTACCGTTTGTTCCACGTAGGAGTGGGTAAGGTGACAGGGCGCGGTTATCGGCGGCGCAGAACGGATAAGGATATTATCGATGAGTCAGAACAGTAGAGCAGTGGTCTATGTGAGGTTGAAGGACGGTGTTCTTGACCCTCAGGGGGTGACGATTCACAAGGCCCTAACTCAGATGGGCTACGACGAATTCGCATCGGTGCGCACGGGGCGCTTTTTCGAGCTGGAAATAAAAAGTGACAGCGGCGATATTGACCGGAAGATCGAAGAGGTTTGCGCCAAGCTGCTGGCTAATCCGGTGATCGAGCGGTATACGGTGGAAAGGACCAAATGAAATTCGGTGTCGTGACCTTTCCCGGGTCCAATTGTGATTATGACGCTTACGCGGCGCTGAAATTCATCCTCAAGGAGGAAGTGGAATTTCTCTGGCATAAGTCGGAGGACCTTTTGGGTTGTGATGCCATTGTTTTGCCGGGCGGTTTTTCATACGGGGATTATCTGCGGGCCGGTGCCATCGCCAAGTTCTCGCCGATAATGAATAAAGTGTTGAAATTTGCGGCGAGCGGCGGCATCGTGATGGGCATCTGTAACGGTTTTCAGGTTCTGACCGAGTGCGGTCTGTTGCCCGGTGCCCTGATGCGCAATGAGCACCTTCGGTTCAGCTGCAAATTCGTCCGGTTGCGGGTAGAGACGAGTTCGAGTATATTCACTCGCGCCTGCTCGCGCGGTGAGATACTGAAAATTCCGATTGCCCACAACGAGGGGAACTATTACCATTTTGATGATGATATCAAGAGGCTGGAGGATAACGGTCAGGTTGTTTTCCGCTATGTCGACGCGGCGGGCGAGGCGACACGGCAGGCCAATCCTAATGGTTCGTTGAACAACATAGCGGGAATAACCAACGAGCAGGGAAACATTCTGGGAATGATGCCGCACCCGGAGCGATCGGTCGAGCCTATTTTGGGCTCGGCCGACGGGCTGCGCGTGTTTGAGTCGGTGCGGGCATCGTTTTCTTCGACGGTGACGGCGGGCAGGACTTGAAAAAGCGTGAGTTGACATTTATTATTGTGGCCCTGTTGCTGGGAGCAGTAATCGGCGGGTTGATTGGAGATATTATAGGGACTTTTTTGCCGCCCGGAGCGGCAAAGACGGTTTTTACAAAGACAATCGAGATTGGCTTCGACACGGTCAAGGTGGATTTTTTCTCGATTGCATTCACGTTTGGTCTGAAGTTGAAGATCAATTTCATGTCGATGATGGTGGTACTGCTGGTCATAATCTATTTTAGATGGTGGTACCTGTAGTTTAGACCAAATCTAGGAGGTTTTCATATGTTTGGCCTGGGTCCGTGGGAATTGTTGCTGGTGTTTCTGGCCATCCTGCTGCTGTTCGGCGCCAAAAGACTGCCGGAAATCGCTCAGGGCATGGGGAAGGGAATCAAGGAATTCAAGAAGGCCATGAAGGACACCACCGACGAGATTAAGGGTTCGGTGAAGCTGGACGATGAGGCGGCGAAGCCGCCGCAGAAGGAAGAAAAGAAAAGCGAGAACAGCAAATAATCGTTTTCTTTTCGGTGGGCTGGAACATGAGTACAGGCTTCAGTAAAGATGATATCGACAAAATCGGTGCTATACTCGGCGCCGCCAGCGTGTCCTTCCACAAGGATCATTACCGTCTAAAAGTGGCCAACGCCGAGGAGAGGCGAAACCTGGTGCTGGAGCTTTTCCCGGAGGCTACGCTGGGCAAGACGCGCGGGATGCTTGTCGTCGTCTATACCGGCAATTCGCATCTGCAGCTTCATAATTGCACCGGCTACGTTGTCTCCGACGAACTCGGCGAGGTGACATTCGTTTCCGAGACCGGGAAGAAGCTTTCCGGCCTGGTTGTCGAAAGAGGCGCTTCGTGTTCTTTGTATGCCTCCATCAACCGCGATTTGATTTCATCGGATTTTACGCGCCTGGGAGTCGAGGTGATGCTTTCGGGGGTGGCCCTGTCGCTGGCGGAGGAGATACTCTCCCAGACAGACGACCAGGAAGAGCCATAGACAGTCATCAACGGGGTTTCTCGGGCTGGAGAGGGCAAGCAACAGCAAGGCCGCTGCCGGGGCAGGCAGCGGCCTTTTTCAGGGGCACAATTCGAGTGACAGCGTTTATTTCTTAACCGCGAAAGATTCGACAAAATCAAACAGACTGGTTACAATATCGGAAGCCTTCTGATACCTTTCCTGTGGATCCTTCTTCAGGGCCCGGCCGATAATGTGGTCGAACAGCAGAGGAATCTGGGGGTTGACGTTTGACGGTTTCTCCGGTTCGTTGTTCAATATCGCATAAATAAGCGAGGTGATATTCTCGCCTCTGAACGGCCGCCGCCCCAGCAGCATTTCATACATGACAACGCCCAGCGAGAAAAGGTCGGCGCGATGGTCCACGGCCTTTCCCTGGAGCTGCTCGGGAGAGATGTAGTTGGGTGTGCCCATGGCGATACCGGTTTTGGTCATGGAACTGGAGTCGACGCGGGCAATACCGAAATCCATCACTTTGACGCGATAATCGGAAAGGACCATGATGTTGGCCGGCTTGATGTCGCGGTGGACGATGCCCCGCTCGTGGGCGTAGTCAAGGGCCGAACAAATCTGGATTATTATCTGAGAGATTATCCGATAGTTGAACTTCGTTTTTTTCTTTATCATGTCTTCAAGGGTCTGACCTTCCAGGTACTCCATGGCGATGTATTGCAGGTGTCCTTCGGAACCGATATCGTAGATGGTGACGATATTGGGATGAGACAGCTTGCCGGCGGCCTGGGCTTCCCGGAACAGCCGCTCCTTGAGTTCCGCCATCTCGTCGGGGTCGCTGACAAAATCGAGGCGAATAGTCTTGAGAGCCACCGGGCGGTTTATGGCGGGGTCGACACCCTTGTAAACATGGCCCATAGCGCCTCTGCCCAGTGTGCCCAGAATCTGGTATCTGCCAAGATGGGTGACGGAATCGGTCGCCGGTGCGCCCGGGATGGGTTGGCTGTCGGATACGGCGGGTTCGTCGGTAATATCGGCGCCGCGCTGTTCGTCGATGGCGACGCTGATGGGGCTGATTATCTCAGGCTGCGGCCCATCAGTCGGTGTTTCCGGGGAAGCCGCCTGATCGGTCTTTTCCTCGGCCGCCGCGGCGTCAACGTCGATAGCGACAAATTTGGGGGTGGCGACGGTTTCATCGATTTCTCCGTCAAGGGATATGGCCTGGTGGTCATGGAAGGCCGCCGGCTTAGCATCGAGGATTTCGGTCATGACATTCTCAGGGTCGCTGGCGGAGGAACTGATCTGACGCATCGGTACGTGGACAGGCTCTCCGGATTTTGGCTTCTCGACCCGGGCTTTGGTCACCGGCTTCTTTTTCTCCGGCTTATCCGGAGCGGCTTTGTCCGTACCCGGGATCAGACTGGATTCCAGAAGCGGCGAGGCCGTCATGAAAAGTACCAATTCCAAGGCAATGTATACTGTCTGACCAATTACGCGAAAGGAGCTTACCAGAAAGTAGTTGACATTGGCAAGGATGAAAAGGCCGCAAAAGAGTATTACCATCCGGTAAAGCAGAGAAACCTGCGGCAGGAAATAGGCGCAGAGGCAACCGACCAGGAACAGTAACAATAGGTTCGCGGCGTGTTGGTTATCCTTCGGGGTAATAATATTCCTGTTGATTAGATTCTCGATCACTGTTGCCTGGACCAGATACTCCGGCGCCGCCTCGGAGGCGGGTGTCCTGAAATACTCGGTGTATGACGGATCGTCGACGCATACCAGAACGACTTTTCCCTTGAGGACGTCGTAGTTGAACTGCTCGCCGAGCACATCGGCGGCGGAATAGGTAGTGTAGGCAGGTCCTTTGGGAAAGTTGATGAAATACTCAGCATTCTGGTTAATGGGTACTTCGACTTTTTCACCGATGATGATTTTCTGTCCCTGGACAATCTTTATCTGGTCTGTCGGGACATCGTAGTACATCGCTGCCGCCAGCAGGGAAAGGGACGGGTAGTAGTACCCCTCGTAATTCATAACCAGGGCCTGATGCCGCAGGGTGCGATCGTCGTCGGGCATATTGTAATCAAATCCGAGAAAAGGCTCGCTCTGAAGGATCTTCTCAGCCGGCAGGAAGACTTTGCGCACCTGCATGGTCGCCTTCTCATCAAGAAGACCGAGAGGGTTGTCGACCGTAAGGGAATGGTGAAACAGGTAATCCGGGTTGTTGGTCTTGGGGGATCGGAAGGTCGCCAGGGCGATATCGTACGGAAGGATAATGTTTTCAATCCAGCTTAGCTGCTCGGCCAGAATGTCGGTATGGCCGGCGGAATCCTGGCGAGTATCCTCGGTCAGCTCGAAAGTCACAGCGATGGCCTTGGGACCACCCGAAGCGGTGGCGGCCAAAAGGTCGGCGATGCGGTCCCGGTCCCACGGCCACATGCCGTATTCGTTCTGGGCGCGGCCGTCGAGTTTTACGAGGACAATGTTGGGGCGCGTGTCTTCGGCGGCCGTCATCTGGCACAGGAAATCGTCCACCGACTTCTGCAGGCCGGCCAGGGGCCCAAAGTCGTTGACATAGAGCAGCGCCGCCAGAATCGTAATCAGCAAAAACAGTATGTACGATGAGTACTTGCTCATAATGATCTTTCCTCATCTCCCTACGGAGAGTCGTTCTATAAGCATCTTCGGTAGTTTCGCTTTTTCCATTTTTCGTTGAGCTGCCTCGATGTCGTACGGGACCCGGACAAAGGTGACGTCGTACTGCTCAAGGTCAAAAATGGTATAGCAGGCTCGGGGGTCGGCGTCACGGGGCTGGCCCACCGAACCCACATTGATCAGATAGCGGTTGTCGCGATCGGGTACAAAGTCATGACCTGCCTTGATGCGCGGCAGCCGCCCGGGCGACTCGACGAAAATCATCGGCAGGTGGGAATGTCCAAAAAAGCAGAGACCGGTGTTGAAGTGTTGAAAGGCCTGCTGAGCCATCTCGGGCTGCAGAATATAGTGCCACCTTTGCGGTTCGTGAGGAGAAGCATGAACGAGATATAGCTCTTCAAACGTATGATCCATCTCGAAGGTGGAAATGATGGACAAATCGTAATCGGTGAGGCACTGGTGTGTCCATTCGGCCGATTTTTTGGCATCATCATGATAGTACTCACTGGACAACATTCCCAGAGCCGCATATTCATGATTACCCATCAGTTTCACGTCGCATGTCCTGTTCACCAGTTCGAGGCACGGGGAGGGATCGCTGCCGTACCCGATGACGTCACCGAGGCATAAAATTCTCTCTATGTTTTGGTCGGCGATATTCTCTATTACCGCGGTCAGGGCTTCCAGATTAGCGTGGATGTCCGAAATTAAAGCCACTCGCATGCATTACTTCCCTTCGATAAACTTAAAGGTGCTGTTACCGACCGTAATCAGGTCACCATTCTTCAGAACGTAATTGCTGATCTCCTCACCGTTCACCCTGGTTTTTCCACTGCGGCCGAGGTTGACCAACGAATAGCAGTGGTTCTCCTTTACTATCTTGGCCTGGATGCCGGAAATCCAGAATCCCTTGGCCTTTACGTGAACGAATTTGGCCTTGCCGATTGTGACGACGTCGCGATCGAGGTGGAATTCCGAGAATTCCGCGTTTTCTTCGCCCACGAGGACCGATCCGCCATACTTGCCGACGATCTGTCGCTCAACTTTGTCGTTTTCCAGCAATTTCTTCTGTTTTTTTGTATTGAGCACCATTGTCCCGTCGAAATTGGCGGCACCGTCGTGATCCTGTGAAGCCTCGGAGCGGTACACGAGCGAATACTTGCCGATCGTGATGGTGTCATCGTTGCGCAGTACTTCCTCCGTAATCTTTCGATTATTGACGAAGGTGCCGTTCAGGGACTCGTTGTCGATTACGACGGCAGCGTTGTTATTGAATTCGATAAGGGCATGCTTTCTTGATACCCCGCGGTTTTCTAAGACGATATCATTATCGTTGGTGCGTCCGATGGTAATCCGCTTTTTTTCCGTGACAATTCTCTCAATGACCTTGTCATCATATTTGACGATAATTTCGGGCATAAGAGGGTCCTTTCAAAATATTTGTAAAAAGGCAATTTTAACAGACAACAAACCCGACTTCAAACCTCCGTTTTTTTCTATGTCCAAATCTTGTTGCGAAAGGCCAGTTCTGTTATTTTATCGGCATGCCAATAGGAAACTTAAACTTGAAAGGAAGAGCTGTTTTAGCGCCCCTGGCGGGGGTTTCCAACCGTCCGTTCCGAGTCCTGGCGATAAGATCGGGAGCCGCTCTGACCTATACTGAAATGGTCTCCTCGGAGGGTATTATTCGCAACCAACGTAAGACCCTGACCATGATGGAATTCAAGCCGGATGAGCAACCGATTGGGATACAATTGTTTGGTGCTAAGCCGGAAGTAATGGGTCAGGCCGCCGGAGTTGTTGTCGAACAGTTTCATCCCGATTTGATCGACATCAATTTCGGCTGTCCGGTCAAGAAAGTCGTGCGCAAGAATGGCGGCGCCGCCGTACTCAAGGATCTGCACCTGACGGAGGATATCATCCGCGCGGTTGTGGAGGCCGCCGGCAGAACGCCCGTCACGATAAAGATGAGAACCGGCTGGGATGACAGAAGCCCGGTATACCTTGAAGTAGGGCGGATTGCCCAGAGAGCCGGCGTGGGCGGCGTTTGTCTGCATGCCCGCAGCCGGGCCGATGGGTATGGCGGGCGAGCCGACTGGTCCGCCATAAAGTTGCTGAAACAAGCTGTCGGCATTCCGGTCATAGGCAATGGTGATGTCTTCACCGCCCAGGATGCCCGGCGCATGATAGATGAGACCGGCTGCGATTACGTCATGGTGGGGCGGGCGGCGATGCTCAGCCCGCTTATCTTCAGACAGATTAACGAGTATCTCGAGACGGGGCGTCAGCCCGGCGACATTCTCTTGTCGGAGAGAATGGAGCTGGCTTGTCTCCACGCCCGGCTGATGGCTGAGACTTACGGAGAGGAGCGTGGCATCAGGATGATGCGGCGCTCCCTCGTTCGCTACCTCAAAGGGTTTGAAAGAGCCACGGAGTTGCGGCGGGATGTGACACAGGTGAATACGTTGGCCGATGTCGAAAGGATCCTGCATGCTCTGCGGGATGCGACGCCTGACGCTTAGCCGCGTCACCGCGCCTGTGACAGCCGCAGGCAATCCTTCAAAAAAGACTCAATGAAAGACTTGCCAGGCGGCATGACGGCCTTTATATTAACCGGAAATTCAGCTAACATGAGTTTAAGGTATTGGTATGAAGACGCTTATCATCGCCCTGCAAAAAGACGGAAAGCTGGTCCCGGCGTCATTTGAGTTGATTGAAGTCGCCAAATCTCTGGGGGGAGAGGTGACTACGGTCGTACTGGCCGAAAACGCCGAGGCGTTGGCCGGTGAACTGGCCCAGCGCGGCGGCGGACAGGTTCTGGCGGTATCCAGTCACGAGTTGAAATACTTCAACGATGAAATCTATGTGAACGTTCTGTCGTCGCTGATATCGAAGCACACTCCGGATCTCGTGCTCGGACCAGCGACCTTCTATGGCAAGTCACTCGTCAGTCGCCTGGCGGCCAGGAACGGCGCGCCCATGGCTTCGGACGTGAGTAATGTCAGTCGCAACGGCGACGATGTAGTAGTCGCCAGGTCGCACTACGGCGGCTCGGTAATCTCGAACGTGGTCAGGAACAGCGACAAGCCGTTTCTGGTGACGGTGCGACCCAAGATATATCCCGAGTCGAAAGACGGCGACGGACGGGTTGTAGTTGAAACGGTCGACGCGTCTCTGCTGCAATCAAAAATGGTCGTAAAGGAGTTAAAGATCGAGGCGACGGGCGCGGTCAGTCTGACCGAGGCCGACATCATTGTGTCAGCCGGGCGCGGAATGAAGGGGCCGGAGCACCTGCCCATAGTGCGGGAATTGGCTGACGTTCTGGGGGCGGCCTTCGGCGCGTCGCGAGCTATCGTCGACGCTGGCTGGATTCCTTACTCGCACCAGGTGGGGCAGACCGGGAAGACCGTGAACCCCAAGCTGTATGTAGCCGTGGGTATTTCCGGGGCGATTCAGCATCTGGTGGGTATGCGAACCTCGGGAACGATTGTGGCGGTGAACAAAGACAAAGATGCGCCGATATTCAATATCGCCAATTACGGCATTGTCGGCGACGCTTTTGAAATCGTTCCGGCCTTGACCAGGAAGTTCAAACAGGAACTTGCGACGTAAGGTGAGGGCTATTCTGAAAACACAAAACCGCCGACTGTCAGGGTCGGCGGTTTTTCTTATTTGCAGCGTGATTTTTCGTCATTCAATTTTGATGAGATCCGTCTCGAACCTCACGCCCTGGCCGCATTCGTTTTTGACAGTCAACACCACGGTATAGGTGCCCACCTCGTCGTAAGTATGCTGGGGATTCTGTTCGGTGGAGCTGTTGTCGTCCGAATTGGGGTCACCAAAATCCCACTGCCATGATGTGATCAGGCCGCTCGAGGTATCGGTAAAGAAAACCGTCAGGCCGGGTGCGCCGAGGGTATCGGAAGCGAAGAACCCGGCCACGGGGACGGCATCAGCGATGGTGATGTAGCCCGGATAGGTCAGGGTGTCCCAGCCGCAGGAGTCCGAAACGATAAGCCGGACATCAAAAATGCCGGTGCTGTCGTAGTTGTGCTGCGGGCTCTGTTCCATCGACGTGACGCCGTCACCGAAATCCCACTCCCAGGTCAGTATACTGTCACTGGGCGAGAGATCCTGGAAGTCCACCACCAGGGTGGAGCAGCCGGAAAGCGGGCTGGCGGTGAAAAGCGCTATTGTTGAGTAGACCTGGATGTAACTTGCCCTGACCAGCGAATCAGCGGCCCCGGACGGGCCGGCTACGATGAGGCTGCAAGTATAGATACCGCCCGTGTCATATGTGTAAGTGGGGTTAGGTTGATCCGAGGTGCCGGTCAGGTCGCCGAAGGTCCAGTTCCAGGTGGCGACATTACCCTTCGATTCGTCCGTGAAATCGACCGTCAGGGGCGCGCAACCGGAGGTCACGGACGCGCTGAAGGCGGCGGCCGGCGGCAGGGAATCAAACCGGACTACCGACTCGGTAAGAAGGGCTTGGACGAATCTGGGATTGTGAATCCCACGGGAGCCGTCGCCCTTGTATAGCAGGTAGTTGTACAGAATACGAGCCGCATCCGCCGGGATGACCGAATCGGCCATAAGGCGCATTCCGGCAGGGTCCGCGGGGTCGAGGAAGGCCCGGTCCTTCAGCAGTGTTTCCAGACTGTCGGCCAGGGAGACTATCGAGTCGAGACGATAATAGCCCAATCCGGATCCGATCACGTCATGGAAGTTTTCCAGCAATGCATGACAGCCCGAGCCGAGGCAGGCAGCCAGATATTGCGTAGTGTCGACACCGTCAATGTGCTCCAGTCGGAAAGTATGCTCGCCGAAGGAGTAACCCTGTCCATTGAGATAGTGACAGCGCAAGCAACCGTTCAAATCCGCCACCGACCGGTGCGAGGACGCCACGACGCTGTCGGCGAAGCGAAAGCCGCCCTTGCCGGACAGCACGTCCGCCTGGCCGCTATAATGAGGGCCGAAAGTAGCTGTTAGAAGGACATCACTGGTAATACCGGCGGCCGGCGCCGGGTTTACAGCCTGATGGCAGTGAACGCACATGTTCGATTTGCCCATGACGAAGGTGGAGTCGTTCGCCAGATAGACAAACTCGCCGAGAGCACGCAGAGTGGAGTCACTCCAGGTACCATAATTGCCGGTATGCGGCATATGGCAAGTGAAGCAGCCGATGACATTGTAATGCTGGATCGCCCCCAGAGGCAGACTGTCAAACTCGCGGATAAACCCTTCATGGCTGTGACACTCCGGGCCGCAGTCGTTGACGGTATAATTGCTGCCGTTCAGGTCGTGAAGGATGTCGAGAAGCGAATCGGAGGCATGGGCGGAATTCGCCCACTGGGCTTTCGGCCGTATCAGCCGGTTATCTTCATCACTATGGCAGTCGAAACAGGCCAGACCCAAAGTAGTATCGTAAACCGTGATATTATTGGTTTCTGTGATAAGGTCATCACAGCCGGGAAAAGTCAGCAGAAGCGCCAGCATGCCGACAAAGAAAAGTGGAACGGCTTTACGGTATATCATCCGGTGTTATCCCATCTCTTTAGGGTTCGGATTTAGTATATCACCGCCCGCGGGAAACGTCAATCGTTTATTTGGCAGCGCCTTATACGCCCAAATCGGCTGTTCTTTTTGCGACCGGCCGGGCCGGTGCACAAGAGGCCGGCGGCGGGCAGTTAAGTCTGGGACGGTAATGACGAAAACCAAGTTAAAAGCCTTTTTTCAAAAATCACGGAGCAATCATGTCACTATTAATTGAGGTAATCGAGTGGCTCGACCCCGCCGGGGAAGAGATGATTCATCGGATCCCGCAGGAGGGATCGGCCGATTTCAAGTGGGGTGCTCAACTCATCGTCCGGGACAGCCAGACGGCCATGTTCTTCAAGGACGGTCATGCCTGTGACTCTTTTACGACCGGGCGCCACACCATTTCGACTTTGAACATACCTATCCTGACCAGACTTCTGGCCTTCCCTTATGGGTTCAAATCACCTTTCCGGGCCGAAGTCTACTTTGTCAACCTCAAGGTCTTCACGGATCTCAAGTGGGGGACCAAATACCCCGTCACGTTCCAGGACAGCAGGCTGGGGCTGATTCGGCTTCGAGGGCACGGTGCTTTCACGATGCGCATCGCAAACCCGGCGCTGTTTCTCAACTCGATTGTCGGCCGCCAGGCGCGTTACACCACGCAGGATATTCAGGACTATCTGCGCGATGTCATTGTGGCCCGTATGAACGACATGCTGGGTGAAAAGCTCGATACAATTCTGGAGTTGCCGGCCATCTACACGGAGTTGGCTGAGGAGTTCAAGCAGACCGTCAAGGTGGAGTTCGACAAGTACGGACTCGAACTGGTGGATTTTTATATTTCTTCGGTCACGCCTCCCGAGGATGTCGCCAGACTCATCGACAAGCGCTCCGGTATGGAGGCCGTGGGCGACCTGGACAAGTTTTTGAAGTTTGAGATGGCCCAGGGCATGGGGTCGACCAGCGCCGGTACCGCGGCTACTTCCGGCGCCGGCGTTGCCGCCGGTGTCGGTCTTCTGGCCCCGGGGATGCTTTCTCGCGTTTTCTCGCCTGAGCAGACGGAATTGAAGCGTGAATCGGTCAGCACCGTCACCTGTCCGAAATGTCATACCGATACTCCCGAACAGTCGCGGTTTTGTTACCGATGCGGCCACCAGATGGTAACTCAGAACACCTGCCCGTCGTGCCACAAGGAACTGCCCACCGAGGCCGCCTTCTGCCTGCACTGCGGGTACAAGCTCGATGCAAAACCGGTTTGCCCGCACTGTTCGGAAGAGATTATTCCAGGCTCCAAATTCTGCGGATCCTGCGGCAAGAGAATAGAGGGAGATGCACAGTAAGAAAAGGAAACCCGGCTTTTACATCGAGGTAGGCTGTCCCGGCTGCGGTGGAGAACTGGAAGTCGAGGAGAACTTCTTCGTAACGACCTGTTCGCACTGCGGTTCGGTTCTGCGCCTGGTCATGCCCGACTGCCCGACTGCGTATCTCGCCCCCAAGACGCTGGCCAAGCGCGAAATCCGTTTCAATCTGGACCGGTATCTGAAAAAACGATCCCTGCCGCTGACGGATGCCGACCTTCAGATCAAGGCAGTCTACTACCCATTCTGGAAAATTGATTCACTCTTGCTGAAGGTGCGTAATCGTGTCCACCGACGGGTTATCCTGGCCGAGACCGAATATCAGTCGGAAGTCACCACCGAGACGGAGAAAACCGATATAGCCGTCGTTCCGTATTCGCTGACTCTACGGGCCGGACCGGCCCTGGACGGTGTGCCCGATTCCCTGGGCGTGCGCGGGGATGTAGTCAAGCTGGTGCCGTTTTCGGAAGAACACGTTGCCTCCGGTTTTGACTCGCTCCCCGTGGTCAGGTCCTGGGACAAAGTCAGGAGCAACCTCGGCCGATCCCTGGCGACAGTAGACGAAATAGAGCAGGCCGCGTTCGGAGACAACCTCACTGAGATGTTCAATCCGGTTTTTTCGCTGGTCTTCTTTCCATTTTACATAGTGGAGTCATATCGTGAGGGTTACCGGCGTTTTGTGGTCGACGGCGCTTCCGCGCGGATCCTTCAGTTGCAGGCCGCCGAAGGCAGCGTGGCGGGTTCCGACGGCGATCACGTTGATAGCGCCGATGAGCTTCTGACACCGTCGATGGTGTTCGAGAATGCAGCCAGCGTCATGTCGGTCGAGATGACCGAAGAGCCGGAGGAGGAGGCCGGCGGCCCCCGCGTGGAGTTTGGCAGGCTTGATATCGAGTTTCATCGCTGCACCACCTGCGGCGTCGATCTGCCGGACGAGAAGTCGTACCTGTACGTATGCAAAAACTGCCAGGAGATAAAGACCGTAGAGCGGACACCCCTGCCCGTGAACCAAATTTACAGGATAGCGGCCCGGGGGAAGAACCCGGACAGCATGTTTCCTTTCTGGGCCTTGAAAATGCCCAACCCGGTTGCAGCCAAGCTGCAGCGGATGTTGGGCGGGATACACCGCTCGGAGCGGATAGTTGTTCCGGCCTTTCGGACCCGGAATTTCGAAGCCCTGTACCGGTTGGCCCGGCGAATTTCGGCAGCCTATCCCCAACTCGAATTGACGCCGGTGGAAGCCTTCGATCGCAATTTCACGCCGGTGAGCGTGAGTATGAGCGAAGCCTTTGCGCTGGCCGAGATTGTGATCTATCGCAGGCAGGTGGCCATGGTGGCCGAGGGCATTTCAGGAATGCCGGCACGAGAGAGCGTTATCCCGGTGCAGGCGGATCTCTTCTACGCACCGTTCCACCCCGAGAGCTACTTCTTTGTGGATTCGGTGCTGGGAAACATTACTTTCGAGAAGAACGTACTTGCTTGAAATCTGGAACCATATCTTTCCTAACAGGTTATAAGACTAAAACACGCCTGGCGAGACCGCGAATTAACTTGCCTTGAGATAAGGTTTTGGCTATGTTTTGACCCTGAACTCTGGAGGTACGGTAGAAAAACAGCTAATTGATTTGAATATTGCTGAGGGATATACGTTAGTTTATAGATGACCGTACAGTTTAAGGTAAGCTGCCTTGGTACGGTTATTTTTGTGTCTGGAGTAGAGTGTGACATACAGAACTTTGTTCAAATTTGCAGTGCTATTACCCGGATTGCTTGCGGCCCTGACATCGCCGTCGCGGGGGGAACTGGCCTCGTCCTACGATGCCCCTGATTCGGCCTTTGCCAGTAACACGGTGGTGGATATCATCGAGCATAACGGTGCGGTGTGGTGCGCGACGGGAGAAGGGCTGAATTTCAGCTACGATTCCGGGCGGACGTGGCTTTTGTACAATTCGTCGAATGGCCTGGTCAGTGAGAACATCTCGGCTCTATTTTCGATCAAGGGACGTATCTGGACGGGAACCAATCACGACGTGTCGATCGGAGGGGATTTGCAGACCTGGTCCGACGGCGTATCCCTCTCCGACGATAACGGCCAGACCTGGACGCAGGTCGATTTTCCCAGTCTGGGGTTCACCGATCCCGACAGCGTCGGGTTGTGGGGAGTTAATCGGACGGTATATGATATCGCGGGGTACTATGACCCCGATGATGTATACGCCCACGACGACTGGCTTTTCTTCAGTGCCTTTGCATCCGGGTTTATGGCATCGCGTGACGGGGGACAGAACTGGCGCCGGATTTTTGCCAGCAAGAGTCTGGAGAATGATTTCTATGCCAACCCGTCTTATCCGGCTTACAGCAACCGGTACTTCTCGTGCGCTGCGGATACGTCCCATGGGGACTCGCTGTACGTCTGGGTGGGCACAGCGGCGGGGGTTTTTCAGTACGTGTATGCCATTCCCCGTCAAAAAGCCTACGCCAATCAGTATGTCAGCCGGGTGGCGTTCAACGATGATGTGACCGGCGACGAGGATAACTACGTCTTCTATGCTGGTGATCTGGGCGTGACGCGGGGTTTTAAGACAGGTGGGCCGTACATGTCGCGTTTCGCAGACGGCGATCCCAACGGTCCCAACGACGGTCTGCCGGGTCCGTTTATATCGGCGGTGCATGTGTTCAGGGGCGTTGCTTTTGCCGGGGCGAATCAGAGCCGCGGAGTCTCGGCAGGTCTGGCCGTCTCGACCGACCTGGGAGAGAGCTACCAGGCTCAGGACCTATTTACGGAGGTTATTGGCCCCGATCGCACGATATCGGATTTTGCGAGCATCGGGGAGCGGCTCTATATGGCCGCCGAGGAGGCCGGGTTATGGGTGTCGGCGGACACCGGTCAGACGTGGGGCCGGCTGTTATTCGATGCAGACACGACCGCGGCCAATCGCCGCAATGTCGTCCACGCCGTACATACCCGGGCTGATACCCTTCGCCTGGGTACCGATTCGGGCCTGGTGACGCTCTATCTGGACCCGGCCGGCGCCATTGATTCGTCCTGGAATTACGTATTCCCCGAGGATGACTCCAGTTCCACGAAGGTGATGCGCGTAAAAGTGGAGGAGTTTTTGAACTCGGCCGACACCACGTTCGACTCGCTGTGCGTATGGACCATCAACTGGCCGCTGACGGATCAGGGAGAGTACTGCGTGATGCGCTCGATTGGCGACGACGACCGGCAGTTTTCCGATAACAGATCGCAGATAGGGGTGGTATCCTACGACATCAACTTCTTCAGCGATTCCGTGTTTGTAGCGACGTCGGCTGGAGTGAGATTCAGCCGCGACGGTGAAAACGGAATCCGCAACCAGACCTTCATTCACGAAATAAAGGACCCGGGCGGAACATCGGCGACTGCCATGACCAACGATACCATAACCGTATTTGAAGTGCTCGGTGACACTGTCGTGGTCGGTTCCACCAAGGGTTTTGCCGTTTCCACGGACCGGGGTGTGAGCTACGACATTAACCGGATCAACCGGGATACACTTGGCGCCGACGCCGTGATAAGTTATACCAAGACGAATACCGGCAGTGCCATTACGGGTGATTTCATTCCGGCGCTGGGAGTACAGTATATTGACGGTGACTATGCCCGCATCTGGAGTTCAAATAATCCCAACGACTTAACGTATGGCGCGCCGGGTATCTCGGTCGGAGTGGTGGTGCCGCTGGTTGACACGGAGACCTCTGACACGGTCGGCTATGTTCGCAGTTGGGCGACCGCCTACCACGGCGGTTTTGCCTGGAACTTCGCCTTTAACGGTGATACGATTTTTGCCGCGACCGATGCCGGGCTTTTGATAAACCATGCACAGCTCGGTTCGGAGTGGGACACCGTCTCCCTGGTCAACAACGACGGTATCACGCTGGTGGAGCCGGGGACGCCGGTGTATGCGGCCGAGGTCATAGGCAATCATCTTTGGATCGGCACCGGCGACCGCACTGTCCGCATGAACGTTGTCGGTCTTGGGGACGCCGAGACGTTTTATTTTATCGATTCGGCCAGCGCGGCGGATGTTGTTTATGCGTTTCCGGCGCCCTTCAGTTTTTCCCGGCACGCCGGCATCGATTTCCACTTCACGGTCGAGCAGGACGCAAATATCACTATCGAGATATACGACTTTGCCATGAACCTGGTCAGGCGCATCGTAGACAATAGGTTGTATCCGAAGGGGATTTACCCCACCGTCGGTTCGTTCCGGCCCACCTGGGACGGCTACAACGGCCAGGCGGAAAAAGTGGCGGTGGGCATGTATCATTTTAAAGTAGAATATTCCACGGGCGAGGTCCGCTGGGGCAAGCTGGCGGTGATACCGTAAGGAGTTACTGATGAGATACCTTGTCTGGTTGACAGTGCTGCTGATAATCCTAGGGGCCGTGCCGACGATGGCTGAGGACGGTGACGGCGGTTGGGCCGGAGCATTTTACTACGTACCTATCGGAGCTCGTCCGGCGGCTATGGGTGGAGCGTACCTGGCGGTATCTGATGACGGCGCCGGGCCGCTTTACAATCCGGCCGGGCTGGCCAACATCACCAATATACGTTTCGCGACGGCTTATCGCCTGATGAAGCTGGACCGTCAGTTGGGCTACGCCACGTTTGTCGTACCCACGAGGGGGAATTCGGCGCTGGGTGTGCACTATCTGTACGCCGGGGACAAAGGACTGAAGGCGCGGGATACGAACGGCCGTGAGCTGGGCTGGGAAATCAACAAGAACGACCACGATTTTTCGGTCTTCTTCGCCAAACGGTTTGAGAAATTGTTCGCCGTCGGCATCAAAGCGAACTACTTGCACGCGACCTTTGCGGAGATGTCGGCGTTTACGGTGAGTTTCGATTTTGGTGCCATGCTCTACTTGAGTGAACTGGTCGACCGCGAGAAGCGGGATCTCGTGCCGATACAGGATATTCAGGTGGGCCTGACCGTCCGGCGCATAGGCGCCAAGTACCGCTGGACCAACGAAGATTATCTTGCCAAGTATACCACTTCGGCGCTGAGTTCGGAGCAGGATGATACAATTCCATGGGAGATCGGGTTGGGAGGAGCCGCGCTCTTTTTTGACAGAAAGCTTCTGGTGGCGGCCGATATTCTCAAGAATATCAAGCAGTCGCCTTTTTTGCATGCCGGCGCCGAGTACAGGCTGTATCCCGAGTTTGCGGTAAGAGGCGGCTACTCGGACGGCCGGCTGACGGCCGGGACCGGTTATCTATTCCGCCTTGCCGGAAAGACGATTACGATTGATTACGCTTTTTCGACTGACAAGGCCGACGAAGGCTCGGAGCATATATTCTCCTTTGACCTGCTTTATTGAGGGTGATTGATTCATGAAATGGCGGCCTCTTGTTCTGACGGTATTTGCCTCTTTATTGGGCTACTCCGTGGCCGCGGACGACGGTCTGGCTTTGATGAAGATCGAGCAGGGCGCGCGACCGGCGGCAATGGGCGGAGCTTTTGTGGGCGTGCCGGCCGATGTCGCATCATCGATGTATAATCCCGCCGGGGCAGTCGACATCAGCCGGTTTACGGCAACCTTCGGCCACACGTCTTACTGGGAAAACATCCGATTGGAATCGGGTTTTTTCGCCATGAATCTGTCTTCGCGC
>JAOUEU010000264.1 GCA_029858555.1 Candidatus Zixiibacteriota bacterium | reverse complement strand
ATGAAGGCCGCCAGTTTTTCGGCGCCATCGAGAGGCAAGGCGTTATAGAGCGACACTCGAATTCCGCCTACACTGCGATGCCCTTTCAGCCCCAGAAATCCGGCCGCTTTGGCCTCCGAGAGGAATTTCTTCTCCAGGTCTTCCGACGGCAGGCGCATTGTCAGATTCATCCAGCTCCGGCTGTCCGGTTCAACAGTCCCGCGGAAATAATCAGGGTGGAGGTCTACTAACTGATAAATGCGTTCCTTCTTGGCGAAATTGACTTTCTCCACCGCCTCCAGCCCTCCCTGCTTCTTGATCCACTGCAGAACCAGACCCAGCACGTACACGCAGAAAGCCGGCGGAGTATTGAACAGCGAGTCCTTGTCGGCGTGAGTATTGTAGTTTAACATGGTCGGCAGCGTACCAGGGGATTTCGCCAGCAGGTCTTTTTTGATAACCACCAGCGTGACGCCGGCCGGCCCGAGATTTTTCTGGGCCCCGGCATAAATGAGGCTGAACCTGGTGAAATCCAGGCGGCGCGAGGCTATATCGGAGGACATATCGCATACGAGTGGCACCCGGCCGGTCCGGGGAAATTCATGGTACTGGGTGCCGAAGATGGTGTTGTTGGAGGTGATGTGCAGATAGGCAGCGTCATCCGGAAAGCTGATTTCGGACATCCTGGGGATGTGGCTGTACTTCTGTTCCTTCGAGGAGCCGGCAACATGCACATTTCCGACAAGCTTCGCTTCTTTGATGGCGTTCGAAGACCAGCTTCCGGTATCGACATAGGCCGCAGTCTGTCCCTCCAGCAGCAAGTTAAGAGGCACCATTATAAACTGTGTGGAAGCCCCGCCGCCCAGGAAAACGACTTTGTAGTCGTCACCCAGTCCGAGGAGTTCATGCACTAGCGCCATAGTATTGTTGTTGATCTCGTCGTACTCCGGCGAGCGATGCGAGCTCTCCATAATCGACATACCGGTGCCCTTGTAGTCCAGCAACTCTTTTTGGACCTGTTGCAGCACTTCCAGGGGAAGTGTGCCCGGACCGGGATTGAAGTTAAAAACTCTGTGAGCCATTTCTATTACCTCTGTTTTCGCACTCCAGTTATTCGCAAAGCTATTTCAACTTGTCCTTATACTCTTTGATCAGGGCATTGATCATAATGCCGATGCGGAGCATATTCTCCTTGGTTGACGCCCCGATGTGCGGCGCGAACAAGGTGTTGGGCGCGCCGATAAGAGGCGAGTTTTCCGGCGGGTCCGAGTACCAGACATCGGTGGCGTATCCGGCCAGCTTACCGCTCTTGAGGGCCTCTACGGCATCCTCTTCGACCACGACCTTGCCGCGACAGGTATTGATCAGATAGGCGCCATCTTTGAACATCTTCAGGGTATTCTTGTTTATCAGGCCCCTGGTGGAGTCGAGGAGCGGCATATGCAGCGAAATGTAGTCGGCTTCCCGGATGACTTCTTCCATGGTGGGGCGAATTTCGGCGAAATCGGAAAAGAAGACGTAAGGATCATAGGCTATCACTTTCATGCCAAAGGCGCCGGCCCGGACGGCCAGGGCTGTCCCGATGCGGCCGATGCCCAGAAGACCCAGCGTTTTGCCCATCAACTCGGTGCGCTTGAGTTCCTTCTTGAGCCACTGGCCTTCCGCCATCGAAGTATGAGCCGCAACCGTATGATTGGGCAGAGCAATCATCATGGCGAAGGCCAGCTCGGCCACGGCCACAGTCGAGGCGTCAGCAGTATTGAACACCAGAATCCCCTTGTCCCTGGCATAGGCCTGGTCGACATTGTCCAGCCCGACGCCTCCCCGAATCACCATTTTAAGCCGGGGAGCGGCGTCGATGTACTCTCTGGTGACTTTGGTCTTGCTGCGGATGAGGACTACATCGGCCTCGGCCTGGCGGCTCTTGTCATCCGTGACTTCTCCGTACTTGGCCAGAAGCCCCGGAAGAGTTTTATCAAAAGCGTCTGAAATGAGAATAAGCATCTTTGTTTCCCCTTACTCTTCTTCGAGTGAATTGACAACCATGCCGCTGCGCAGCTTGGGTTCGAACCACGTTGACTTGGGCGGCATGATCTCACCGGCGTCGGCCACTTTTAGAAGTTGCTCAACCGAAACCGGGTATAGCGAAAAGGCAATCTTGTATTCACCGGAATCGACCAGGCGCACCAGCTCTCTGGTCCCCCGGATACCCCCCACAAAGTCGATCCGCTGATCGGTTCGGATATCCGTTATGCCCAGAATTGGATCCAGAATGTTGGCCGTGAGGATGGCCGAGTCCAGAGACCTGGCGGCATTATTCCTGTCGAAACTTCCCTCCCGGGCCTCAAAGCGATACCACTTCTTCTCGCAATAGACGCCGAACTCAAGCGGCTTGCGGGGAGCGGGATCATTGTCCGCCTCCAGGACATGGAATTTATCAGCGGCCCTCCGGACGAATGCTTCGCATTCGAGCCCGTTGAGATCGGCCACAACACGGTTGTAGGGCAGGATGCGGAGTTCTTTCTCGTCGAAAAGCGCGTTGAGAAAGAAGTTGTACAACTCCTTGCCTGTATGATGGGGATTTCCTTCTTTCTTCCGGCGGCACACTTCCCACGCCGACTGTGAACGATGGTGACCGTCGGCGATGTATAGGTGCGGAAGCCTCGCGAAGGCGGCCTCCAGGGTGGCAATGTCTTCAGGTTTATCCGCCACCCACAGTTCATGGCGGACGTTGTCGGCTGCGAAATCCAGATGCGGCGGCGGTGCCGTCAGGCCGGTGAGCAACGCCGAGATTTCGGGACTGTGTCGGAAAATCGACAGGACGGGACCCACCTGGGCGTTGAGCTTAAGGATGTGGTTGGCCCGGTCATTCACTTTCTCGGGACGGGTGAACTCGTGCTTTTTAATTTTTCCCTGCTCGTATTCTTCCACCGACGTCAAGGCCACCAAACCCGTCTGACTCTGACCGCTCCAGGTGAGACGGTACACATAGAAACAAGGGGTGCCGTCACGAACCATCAAACCCTCGTTTACCAGCCGGTCGAAATTCTCTTTGCCCCTCTGGTACACCTGATCGCTGTACACGTCCGTGCCCCGGGGAAAATCGATCTCCGGTTTGTTGACCCGGAGGAAAGAGTCCGGGTTGCCGCGGACGAGTTCTCTGGCCTCGTCACTGCTGAGAACATCATACGGCGGCGCGGCGATTGCGCCGGCCAGTTCGGGTCTCGGCCGCAAAGCCCGGAAGGGTCGAATGACTGCCATGGTGCGCCTTTCTCGGCAATAATTATGTGAATAAATTCACAACAGCCGCAATATACCAAAAACCCTGCGATTCACAACTGCATTATAAGCAAATTGCTCTTTAAAAATCAACCCGCCCGTCCGTGATAACATAAAAAAGGCGGTCGGAAAACCGACCACCCTCATAGTCCTTGTCACCCGGCACCACCCGGCTGTAAAGAGGCGGCGCCGGCAAGGAATGTCGTAAACACTCGCCTTTAGAAATCCACTCCGAGCTGCCACCACAGAAAGCTCGTTTCAACGGTAAGGTCTTCAATCTGCTGGGTGGCGGGTCGCCCGCCCGAGTGTCCGGCCTTGGTATCGTAGTACAGGAGCACCGGGTTATCTGACCCGGTCGTCGCCTGCAGCAGGGCCGTCATTTTCCGGGCATGCATGGGGTCGACCCGTGTGTCCGAATCGCCGCTGATGAGCAGCACGGCTGGATATTTGGTGCCTTTTTTCACATGGTGGTACGGGGAGTATTCATAAATGTACTCAAACTGGTCCGGCTCGTCGGCGGAACCGTACTCAGTGACCCAGAACGGACCCATGAGAAACTTGTGGTAGCGCAGCATGTCGAGCAGCGGATGCCAGCAAACGACTGCCCGGCACAGTTCCGGGCGCTGGTTCATGACAGCGCCCACCAGAAGTCCGCCGTTGCTGCCCCCGGAAATGGCCAGCTTCGAAGAGTTCGTGTAATTGTTGGCAATCAGCCATTCGGCTGCCGCGATAAAATCATCGAAGCTATTTTGCTTTTTTTCAAACATGGCCGCCTGGTGCCAGTCGTCACCGAACTCGCCCCCGCCCCGTATGTTAGCAACGGCGAAGACCCCGCCTTGCTCCGCCCAGAGCACTGCCAGGGAATTGAAGTACGGCGTCTCACTGCTGTTAAAGCCGCCGTAGCCATAAAGGTAAGTCGGACGCTGACCATCAAGCTTGAGGTCCTTGGCATGTACCACAAACATGGGCACTTTCGTGCCGTCCCTGGATTCGAACCAGACTTGCCTGACTTCAATTTTGTCGGTATCCACCGGGGCGTTGCGGCGGGTGAAAATTTCCTGCTCGCCGGTGGCCACATCGTAACGATAGACGGTCGACGGGATATGGTATGAACTGAATTGATAGAACAGCTCATCGCCGTTCCATTGGCCGATGATACCGGTGACCGAACCCAGCGACGGAACGGGCAATTCTCCCG
>JAOUEU010000040.1 GCA_029858555.1 Candidatus Zixiibacteriota bacterium | reverse complement strand
CGGCCGCCGAGCGCCCCAAAAGCATCTTCATCCGTATCATCGTCGCCGAGGTAGGCTATAGCGGTGTCTTCGGGCGCCCCATCAATAATTTTACACACGGCCGTGCCCTTGTCGATAGTGTTGATTCTTATCTCCAGCCCGCCGTCGAACTCGCGCAGCACCAGCCCGAAATCATCGGCTGTGTACTGCCACTTCTCCCGAACCTTCCCTCTGATAGCCGCCTCCTGCTCCTCGGGCAGCCCGCGCCAGTGGAAGGCGAAGCCGAACGGTTTTATCTCCGTCCTGTCGGCCAGTCCTTCCTGCTCGATCCACCGTCCGATCCGGGCCAGGCCGTGACGGATACGCTCATCGACTTCGATACTGACATAGCCGCCGCTGGCGCTCATCCGCTCCAGACCGTGCGAGCCGAATAGCTCCGGTAGTTGTGCCAGCTGCAAGAGTTCCACCAGGTCACGCACCGACCGCCCGCTGATAACCACCAGCCTCGTCCGGTGAGAAGATACTAATTCACTGAGTATCTCACGCACTCCGGGGTAAGGATATGCCTTGTCCCTTTCCACCGTGAACGGCGCCAGGGTACCGTCGTAGTCAAGCATCAGAATTCTATGGGAGGCGGTTTCAACAGACTGGTAGAAGCGGGACAAATCCAGGTCTTTGTTTATCAGTTGCATCGTTAGTCGTCAAACAGCGATCAGGTGATCTTTCATGCCGCGCCGATGCCCCAGCATCAGGGTCAGATACTCTCTAAGATGACGTGTTAAAAGAAAATTGTCAGTGACGAATTTTTTGGCCGTGGCTCCCATCTGGTGAATCTTCTCCGGCTGGCGCAGCAGTTCTCTGATACGCAGGGCCGCTCCTTCCGGAGTATTCACGAGGTAGCCGGTATGGTGATTGTACACCTGGAGGCGAATGCCGCCGACGTTGCCGCCGATGACCGGCTTGCCTTTCCACATGGCCTCGGTTACGGTCAGGCCGAATCCCTCCTGCAGTGACTTCTGGATGACGATGGTCGAGGCGCGTTGCAGGGCGTTGATATCGCGATGGGAATCCGGCGGCAGGTTCAAAAGTGTGATGCGGTCATCTCCTTTCGCGGCATCCTGCACTTCTTCGAAGACCACCGCGCCCTCCGGGTCGTCGGTGGCGCCCCCGCCCGCCAAAACCAGTTGCGCATCCACCGAGCTGTTGAGCATGGCGAAGGCCTCGATGACGCCGACCGGGTCCTTGAACCGGTCAAAGCGGGATATCTGCGTCAGAATGGGGAGATCCCTGGATATGCCGAAACGCGCCAGCGTACTGTCGATTTCCGCCGCCGACAACTCGCGATTTTTCTCACTGAGGGGGTCGATACTCGGAGCCACAATCACCTGGGGGTGGTTGAGCGGCTGGGCGAAGTCCGGCATTGAGAAAATACTGGAATCGTAGGCGCTGACTTTGGATTTAAGATAATTCCAGACTTTACGGTTGGGGTGACTGACGTCGATATGACAGCGCCAGATCCACCGGCCTTTGCGATAGGGGCATAACTCGAGCAGAAACGCCGGCTGGGGGTCGTGAATAAAAACGAAATCGGCCTCCTCCAGAAGCGGCCGCATGCGCTCGGCATTGGTCGCCACGGTCTCTTCGTAAGCGTCGATCATGGACTGGGGGAGCGCCAGGGCGTTTCCCTGAAGCCCGTTATGAAACGCTTTGGTCGTGTTAAAAAAGGCCTCGTTACCTTCGATGACCTCCCAGGAGGCTATCAGCCCCAACTCGTTCATCAGGGGCACCAGCCAGTTCAGGATTTCCGCGACGCCGCCACCCTCTCGGGTTGAGTTGACATGGACGACCGTGGCTCCCGCCAGCTCATGGGCCAGTTGCCGAAGCTGCGACATGGCCGGCTCTCCCACCACGGCCTGGTAGTCAAGAAGGGTCCTACCGGTCATGGCCGACCCTTTCCCGCTGTAGTGATGCCTCGCTGATAATAGTCTCTTTCAGTACTCGCAGGGGCAGGTAGTAAAAATCGATTTTCCCGAGAACGTTAATCAAGTCCTCACATCCTTTGCCGAACCCCGCGAGCCAGGCCGAGAAATCATCCGTCCGATTCTCTGTTCGCCGCCGTGCCTCTATGAAATGGTAGTAAATCGAGCTGTGGCTGAACTGGGGCAGGGCATCAAGCAAATCCTGGGGCGCTTCCAAAAACTTGCCGGTATTAAAAACCACCGTGGTTGCCGCCATAAATCGGAAATCCTCCCCGCGCGGAACCCACGGGATATACGGGAGCATACTGAGGTGATCGTCAATGATCTCCAGAACCGCTTCCCGCAGCTCTTGCAGATTTCCGAAAGTATAGGGATTTATGACCCCCAGTCTCTCGGCCAGAACCCGGTCACGCAGATTTCGAGCCGACCAGACGGCGAAGTCATTGCTGAATTCAGGATCATCAAACGTAGGGCGGATCTGGGTTTCGCAGAAGTGATGGAAAAGACACTCGACCGGGCACACTGCCACCCTCTCGCGCAACTCACGCAGGTTGATCGCAGTGTCGATTCCGGCCATGCGGGTGATCAGCGCGCAGTCTCTAACTTCGAACGGCATATTGGACTTTTCGGTATCAAACACCATAGCTTTAGAAATAGGCCCAATCCTGGTTTCAGTGACCGACTGCCGTCGGCTTCTACTATATAACATCAACGCCGGAAGACCGCAAAGGTTTCTGCAGTATCGCCGGCTGAGCGGCGTGCCTGAAACCCCCCCTTCAAAAACGGTCCGGAGAGGCCTTTCCGCTTGCCAAATCCTGAAAAAAAAGTAAATTCAAATCCTTGAATATATGCTGGCGATTGTTATATTTGTCGATACATAGCTGTCAACATCGTATGACAGCTATTGCCGGCCACCGTAGCTCAGCTGGTAGAGCAACTGATTCGTAATCAGTAGGTCAGCGGTTCGATTCCGCTCGGTGGCTTTTTCTAATGTCTTCGAGTTCTTCGGCACACAAATCATGGCCCGTAAAATCCGGTTTAGCCGGCCGGCCAAATCCGGCCGCAAGAATCCTCACGGCGCAAGTTAACCTTGCAAAAGGCGCCCGTGTTTTGTTACATTATGGGGCAGTATGTGAAACACGTCACATGAAGGTTATTGGGAGAAACTATGTATCTGGATAAACTGAAGAAACTCGCCAAGGATAATGCCGTAGAATTCATCGACCTCAAGTTCGGCGATCTTCCCGGAGTCTGGCACCACATAACGTTACCCGTTTCGGCCCTGGCGCCGCCGCTTTTCAAGACCGGGGTGGGAGTCGATGGTTCGTCGTTGCCGGGCTTTTCGCAGATAGAGAGCGGGGATATGATTATGCTGCCGGACCCGACTACCGCGTTCATAGATCCGTTTTTTGAACGACCCACCCTGTCGTTTATAGGGGAAGTCATGGACGCCGGGGAGAAAATCCTGCCGTACAGCCGCAATCCCCGCCGCGTGGCCGCCGATGGTGAGAAGTATCTGGCCCGGATGCTCAAAGGCGTCAAGGCCGTTCTGGGACCGGAGTTCGAGTTCTACGTGTTCGACCGGGTCAGCTTCTACCAGGGACCCCAGAATGCCTTTTACTATCTGGAATCCGCTGAATCGACATGGAATCCCGCCGAGGATGATGAGAATCTTGGCTACAAGATACCTTATAAGAAAGGCTATGATATAGCGCCGCCGATGGACCGAACCTGCGATTTGAGGTCCCAGATTGCGTCCATGCTGGCCGAGGTCGGCGTGGAGTTGAAATATCATCACCATGAAGTCGGCAGCGGCGGCCAGCACGAGATAGAAATCAAGTTTGATACGCTCCGGAAAATGGCCGATAAGTCCATGCTGGTGAAGTATTTTATTAAAAACGAATGCTTCCGAGTCCAGCGGTCGGCCACTTTCATGCCTAAACCGCTTTTCAATGAACCGGGGTCGGGCCAGCACGTGCACCAGTATCTGGCCGACGCCCGAGGCTCTCTCTTTTATGACAAAAACGGCCCCGCCCGTTTCTCGAAAGTCGGCCTTTATTTTATAGGCGGCCTACTCGAGCACGCGGACTCTGTGCTCGCCTTCACCAACCCTTCGACCAATTCCTTCAAGCGACTGGTACCCGGCTTTGAGGCGCCGGTTGCGGGCACCTACTCGGTCGGCAACCGCACCGCGTGTATCCGCATACCGGGCTACCAGCGGGACCCGAAGAGCATGCGTTTCGAGTTCCGCCCGCCTGACGGCACCATGAATCCTTACCTGGCCTATACCGCCATGCTCATGGCCGGGCTTGACGGCATCAAGAACAAGATCGACCCGGGCCGGCCCCTGGATAAAAACCTCGATGAACTTGCCCCCGAAGAACTCGCTCAGATCCACCAGTTGCCGACGTCGCTGAACAAATCACTCAACGCCCTCGAAGGGGACTTCCGGTACCTGCTTAAAGGAAACGTCTTCACGGAAGACCTGCTGGCGGCCTGGATCAAACTCAAGCGTAAGGAGGTCACGGAAATTCGCGTGCGACCGACGCCCTACGAATTCGAGATGTATTACGATCACTGAGCGGTATCAAGCGGCAAGACACTGATGGCGCCCCCTCCGTCAATATGTGACGGGTGACAATTGCGTGCGGCTTCAGGCGAATACGTGTTTGATTTCGATTGTGGTTTGGTCATTATTGTGCTATCATGTGAATGGAGTTGGTTATGTTGACAGCAGGCTCGACGATTCCCGCCGTATCGAGACGAGCCGCGTGAAGCAGGAATCTTTGCAGACAGAAAGGGATATAATATGGTTGTGGGCTTTAATGAAAAGGCGCGCACGGACAAATGGAAGATAGCGTCCCACGTCCTTGGCCTGGAAACTTCTATCATACGTGAGATTCTCAAAATTTCCTCTCAGCCGGGTGTCATCTCCTTTGCCGGCGGTCTGCCGGCCCCGGAGATGTTCCCTCTGGACGACATGCTCGAGGCCCTGGGGGTGGTGTTCAAAAAGTACGGCCATACGTCGGTGCAGTATTCGTTGTCGAGAGGGATCACCGAACTGCGGGAACTCATTGCAGCCAGGGCTACCAAACGCGGAACAAAATCTGAAATTGACAATATTCTCATCGTCTCCGGCGCCCAGCAAGGCATAGAACTGGTGGCGCGCGCCTTTATTGAACCCGGCGATTACATTATCACCGAGAATCCGACCTATCTGGGTGCGCTTCAGGCCTTCAATTATTACCGGGCGCGTTACGCTACCGTCGAGATGGACGATGAAGGAATGATTATTGACCAGGTCGAGCGACAAATTGAAAGACACCATCCCAAAATGATCTACACGGTTTCGAACTTCCAGAATCCCACGGGCATTACCATGTCCGAGCCGCGCCGACGGGCCCTGCTCGAGTTAGCCATTGCCAACGACATTCCCATCCTCGACGACAACCCCTATGGTGATATCCGGTTCGCCGGCAAACCCGTGCCTACTATGAAGTGCCTCGGCGGCGACGCCGTCATTACCGTCCGAACTTTCTCCAAGGTGCTGGCCCCGGGACTCAGAGTCGGCTGGATGAACGGTCCCAAAGAAATCATGGGGCAGTTTGAAAAAGTCAAACAATGTGCCGACCTGCATACCAATGCTCTTCTGCAGTATATGATTTACGAGTACATCTCCGCCGGTAAGCTGGAACCGCAGATAGAGCGTATCAAGGTTGACTACCGCAAGAAACGGGACCTGATGCTCCAGGCTATGCGCGACGAGTTCCCCCAGGGAATCCGCTGGACCGAACCGGAAGGCGGGCTTTTCCTGTGGGTGACGTTGCCCGGGCACGTTTCGGCCAAAGAACTCTTCCCCAGGGCCATCGAGCGCAAAGTTGCCTACGTCTACGGTGAAACCAGCTATCCCAACGGCGGTGGTGAAAACACCTTCAGGCTCAACTTCTCCAACGCCTCCCACGCAGACATCGTTGAGGGAATCGGCCGTCTTGGCAAACTCTTCCGGGAGAACATCTGATTGGACGCGGATAAGGCATAAGCATTGCGAATTAGACAGAAAGCCCGCCGGCCGGCGGGCTTTTCTATTGTGGAAATGCGTTTTTCTCCGTAAATACGGAATATGCGCCTGCCTTTCGCCAAGTATCACGCTCTCGGCAATGATTTTATCGTTGTCGTGAACAACCGGCGGCTCGGCAAGAAACCCTTGTCGCGACTGGCCCGCCGAATATGTCACCGTCGGACCGGAGTAGGTGCTGACGGCCTTCTCTGCCTGACGGCGTCCGCCAAGAAAACCCTCGTCGTCGACCTGTTCAATGCCGACAGCAGTTGGGCTGAAAAGTCAGGCAATGGTCTGAGAATACTGGGACTGCATCAACATTTGAAAGATAAGCGCCGGAGAAACTTCGTGGTGCGGATGGCCGGCCTTGACCATCATGTCAGCATCGTCAGGGCGACCGGCCGAGCCGGACTTATAAAGACCGATCTGGGGTCTCCCGAATTCACCACCGGACTCGTGCCGGTCAGAACGCGAAAGAAGTACTTGATCAACGCTCCACTGACGATCAACGGTTTTGATCTCCCGGTTACCTGCCTGTCCGTCGGCAATCCCCACACCGTCCTCTTCGTGGATAACTTCGACTTCGACTGGCGGGCGCTCGGCGCTGAAATCGAGACCTCCCGGGTCTTCCCAAACCACACCAACGTCGAATTTGTGAAGGTGGTCAGCCGTCGCAGGCTCCTGCTGGCCGACTGGGAGCGTGGCGCGGGGGCCACCGGCTCGTCCGGGACCGGCGCTGCTGCGGCCGTCTGTGCGGCCGTAATGACTGGTCACGCCGATCGTCGCTGCCAGGTCGTTTTCGAGACCGGGTCTCTGTGGGTCGACTGGAAGACCGAAACCAACAATATCGAACTTACCGGCCCGGTCGAGTTCGTGGCTGAGGGCTTTTACGAGTTTGAAGAATAGACTATCCGACGGCCCGCAGCGGCACCCTGGTGGAAATCACTATCCCCGGTTACTGCCAGCATTTTGCGCACGCTATGAAACCTGCTCCTGAGATGACGACAACGAAACCTTGCAACGGCATGCTGGCTTCGATCAGGCGGGGCTTCTCCGATTACGTCAAAAACGTTCGCTTGTTTTCTCGCAACGCCCGCCTGTATCTTTTCGGGTCGTTCCTCATCGGCGTCAATTTTCAGGTATTTCAATTGTTGTTGAACCTCTATCTCAAGGAGTTGGGGTTTCTTGAGGGGGATATCGGCCGCGTCCTCTCGTCACGGGCCATCGGTATGACGCTGATCGCCATACCGGCGGCCTTGATCCTCAGCCGCATTCGTCTCAAACCAATCCTTCTTGGAAGCTGCGTTCTGTTTGCGGTCTTCAGCTTCTTTATTACGAGCTACGAGACCCTGATCCTGCTGATGGGATTTGCCATGCTGGGTGGGATGGCCGTTACTTTTTATCAGGTAGCCGCCGCGCCCTTCTACATGCGCAACTCCACGCCGCCGGAGCGCACCCACCTCTTTTCTTTCTCTTTCGGCACCATGCTCCTGGCCGGCATGATCGGTTCGGTAACGTCGGGAAAGATAGTGACGGTTCTGGCGGATGTTACCGGCGACATGGTGCTCGGATACCGCTATACTTTGTACATGGCCATCGCTGTCGGCCTGCTGGCGCTGATTCCATTCATGATGATTAGATCATCCAGGCCATCGCCCGAGGAAGACCGCATCAGTCTCAACATGGCTCAACTGAGAAGGCGGGGGAAATTCTACTTCAAGATTTCGATATCGAACTTCCTTGTCGGCATGGGCGCAGGGTTAATCATACCTTTTCTGAATCTCTATTTCCGCGATCGCTTTCATCTTCAGCCCGACACTATCGGTCTGTTTTACTTCCTCGTGCATTTCTCGATGTTTTCGGGCATACTCTCGGGTCCCATTCTGGCCAAGAAACTCGGCCTGGTGCGAACGGTCGTCATCACGCAGCTCGCCTCCTTGCCCTTTATGCTTATTCTCTCATACACCTACACTCTGCCGCTGGCCGTGGTGGCCTTCATCGTGCGGGGGGGACTGATGAATCTGGGCCAACCTATCGTCACTAACTTCGGGATGGAGGTCGCGGAAAAGAGAGAACAGGGTCTGGTCAACGCTTTGTTGGCGGTCGCCTGGACATCCTCGTGGATGATTTCCGCGGCGGTCGGGGGCAAGCTGATCGAAGAGTATGGCTACACCTTTACCATGAACCTGACAATCATACTCTATATCATTTCCACCTTCACTTTCTTTTTCTTCTTTCGCAAGGGTGAGAGAAAGACCAAAAGCCTGCCTCGCTGGGAAATCGTGCGGGAAAATGTCTCCTGACGGCCCTTGCTGGCGCCCCGCTATATATTTGTTGAAAGATTTGGATTTTGCGCTTATATAAGTAGGTTATATTAGTGCCCTTCGATCCGCCGTAAGAAGCGGACATGGTGGATTTGAAATCAGATGGCTAAAGACAAGTTCAAAGAGCAGTTCGCCGAAGCCGCCGCGGCCGCTTTCAAGGCCGCCTACCCGGCCGTCTATATGAATACCGGCGACGAGCAGGTCTTCAGCGAGGATTTCGTCTACGACAACCTGGAACAGCCTAAAGACCCGAAGATGGGCCGCTTTGCCTTCCCGGTATTCCGCTACACCAAGCTGTTGGGCCAGAAGCCGCCTGTCATTGCGACCCGGGTCGCCACCGAAATCGGCGGTATTCTCAACCGCAACCAGGGACCGGTACTCGTCAGTCCGTCGGCTGCCGGCGGTTTTGTCAATGCCAGGGTCGACTTTGTCTCCCTGGCTCAGGGGACGCTCGAAGATATTCTCACCCTCGAATCCAGATATGGCGGCTCCGATTGGGGCAAAGGTCAGCATTACCTTATTGAATACTCATCGCCCAATGTAGCCAAGCCATTTGGAATAGCTCACTTACGCACCACGATTATAGGTAATGCTTTAAGACGCATCTATAAGAAATTGGGCTTCAATGTAGTAGGGCTTAACTTCCTCGGCGACTGGGGTACTCAATTCGGAAAAATGATTGTCGCGTTCAGAAAATGGGGCAACCCGGCCATGCTCGAGGAAAACGCTATCGAAAACCTCCACGGTCTGTACGTTCGGTTCCACGAAGAGGTCGAGCAAGATCCGGCTCTGGATGACCAGGCCCGGCTGGCTTTCAAGGAGCTCGAAGATGGGGGAGAGGCCGTCAAAAAGCTGTGGCAGGATTTCTCCGACCGTTCCATCAAAGAATTCCGGCGCGTTTACGATAAATCCGGCATCGAGTTCGACGAGTGGCTCAGTGAGTCGATGATGAACGAGGAAATGGACAACATCATCGCGCGCATCGAAAAGGACGGGCTCGCCCGCCTCTCCGATGGGGCCCTCATAGTCGACCTCAAAGACCCTCTGCTCCCACCCTGCCTGCTCAGAAAGGCCGATGGTGCCACCCTGTACTCCACTCGCGACATCGCCGGAATGGTCTATCGATGGAACCGCTGGCGATTCTTCGAATCTCTTTATGTGGTTGGTTCCTCGCAGTCTGACCATTTCAAGCAGGTCTTCAAGGTGGTCGAGATGATGGAGGTGGCCGAGAAGCTGCCACCCGAGGAACGCATGTCCGGCCGAGTCAAACATATCGGCTTCGGCTGGGTCAAATTCGGGGAGAAAACCTTCTCCACTCGCCGGGGTCGGGTCGTTTATCTCGAGGATGTTATCGATAAGGCCGCCGCGCTCGTCAAGGATATAATCGCTGAGAAAAATCCCGACTTGCCGTCAATCGATGAAACCGCGCTCATGATCGGTGTCGGCGCCGTCATCTTTTCACAATTCTCGGTCCGCCGGCAGAAGGATGTCAACTTTGATTGGGACATCGTGCTTAATTTCGACGGCGAGACGGGTCCTTATTTGCAATACACGCACGCCCGCCTGTGTTCGCTTTTGCGCAACTACGACCGCCGGATTTCCTCCGCAATTGATTACTCGCTGCTGGACAGGGAGGAGGAGCTCCGGGTCATCGAACTGCTGGCCGACTTTCCCGCGGCGGTGGAGAGCGCCGCCCGCAATTATGAACCGTTTTTTATAGCCAGCCATCTCTTGCGGCTGGCGGCAACGTTTAATACTTTTTACCAGCGTAAGGACGGGCAGGGTCGGATTGACAGGATCATTTCCGAAGACGAGACCCTGACGGCAGCCCGAATCGCCCTGGTAAAAGCCGTTCAGGCTGTTCTCAAGGAGGGGCTGTACCTGCTGGGTATCAAAGCCCCGGAAGCGATGTAATTATGATTGCTATAGCCCGAGTCGAACTCTTTTGGGCCGCGGCAAAACGCGGGGACGACCGATGCTGATTGTCATGGAATCCTCCGCCACTCGCGACATGATCGACAAAGTCTGCCGCGAAGTCGAGAAACTGGGACTCGAAGCCCATCCCATCGTCGGCTCGTTGAGAACGGCGATCGGGGTCACCGGCAACAAGGCCCGCATCGACTCCGACCGCCTGTGCAACCTGGTCGGTGTCCAGGACATTATCCACATCACGAAACCTTACAAGCTGGTCAGCCGGGAGACATCCCCGTCCGATACCGTCGTTGATGTCGGCGGCGTCCGCATCGGCGGCAGCGAAGTGGTCGTTATGGCCGGCCCCTGCTCGGTGGAGAGTCGTGAGCAGTGCCTCGAGATCGGCGAAGTGGTGGCCCGGGTGGGGGCTAAAATTTTCCGGGGCGGTGCTTACAAGCCGCGTACCTCGCCTTACAGTTTCCAGGGGCTGGGGGAAGAGGGTCTGAAGATTCTGGCTGATGTTCGCGACAAATACAATCTGAAAATCGTCACCGAGGCGGTGGACACGGAAGTCATCGACCTGGTGGCCGACTACGCCGACATCATCCAGATCGGCGCGCGTAATATGCAGAATTACTCCCTGCTCAAGCGGGCCGGCCGAGTCGGAAAACCGGTGCTGCTCAAGCGCGGCATGTCGGCGACCGTGGAAGAATTCCTGATGGCCGCCGAGTACGTCATGGCCGAGGGCAATCATAATGTCATCCTGTGCGAGCGGGGTGTGCGCACTTTTGCCGATCACGCCCGCAATACTCTCGACCTCGCGGCTATTCCGCATGTCAAGCGGACCAGTCATCTGCCGATTATTGCCGACCCTTCGCATGGCACGGGCCGTAAAGACAAGGTACTGCCCCTGTCGCGCGCGGCGGTTGCTGCCGGTGCCGATGGCCTGCTTGTCGAAGTGCATCACAACCCGGTCGACGCTCTTTCGGATGGACGCCAGGCCATCACGCCCGATATGCTGGCCACTCTCATGAAAGAAGTCGACGCCGTCGCCCGGGTGCTCGGCAGGACTTGCGCATGACAAAAAAGCTGCTTCCCGTGAAGAAAGTGGGAGGGACAATCACCGTCCCGGGCGACAAATCGATCGCCCACCGGGCCGCTCTGCTCTCGATATTGTCAAAGGGGCCGCTTACGATCAAGAATTTCCCGGATGCGGCCGATTGTCAGATGTCGCTAGCGGCCGCCCGGCGTTTTGGCGTCAATGTGGAAGAAGTCGGTGATACGCTGGTGCTCCGTCCTCCGGAAAAACCATCCGTCGAAACCGATGCCATAGTAGACTGTGGCAATTCCGGTACCACCGCCCGTCTCCTGGCCGGCATTGTGGCCGGATCCGATGGCTTGACGGTCACGCTCAGCGGCGATGAATCTCTGAGCCGTCGGCCGATGAAACGCATTATCGATCCACTCTCCGAGATGGGGGCCGAATTCTTTGCCGATGATGGCCACCTGCCGATGAAAATCTCCGGTAAACGTTTACTCCCGTTCGAGTACCGCCTGCCGCTAGCCTCGGCTCAGGTCAAATCGGCGATTCTCCTCGCCGGGATGGCGTCCTCGTGCTCGGTTACCGTGCGTGAGGATATTCCAAGTCGTGACCACACCGAGAGAATGATTCAGAGCCTCGGCGAAGGTTTGACGGCCAGGAAGGTCACTCCCTTAATCGTTCCCGACCCTGATGATCCGCGCAAGAAGCGGCGTGAAATGCCGGAGTCTTTCAAGCGGGAGGTTGTCCTGAGCAGCCGGGGCCGAATTAACGGCGGCACGGTTGATATTCCGGGTGATTTCTCGACGGCGGCGTTCTTTTTCGCGGCGGCGGCCATCTCCAAAAAAACGATAACAGTCGAAAGTGTCGGGCTTAATCCGACCCGCACCGGCTTTTTGGAACACCTGCGCCTGATTGGCTGTACCGTGGAAACGGCTGGCAAAGTAACCGTCGGCGGCGAACCTCGTGGTAAAGTGACCATTACCGGCGCTCCGCTCAGGGCACGCAAGCTTTCAGGAGAGACCGTTACCGGGCTGCTTGACGAATTGCCGATAGTGGCGGTAATGGCCGCCTTTTCCGAGGGCACTACCATCATACGCGACGCTTCCGAATTGAAAGTGAAAGAATCCGACCGCTTGATGGCCGTTGCCGACAACCTGAAGCGGATGGGCGTCAAATGCGGGTTGCTTGACGATGGCCTGGTCATAGAGGGTGGTAAAGACCTCTCCGGAGCAGACTTCCGGGTCTTCGGCGACCACCGCATTGCCATGGCCTTCTCGGTCGCATCTCTTTTTCTGGTCGGTCCTTCAACCATTGACGATCATTCGGTCGTGACTGTCTCCTGTCCCGGCTTCTATGACCTTCTTAATAGTATCTCACAATGACCGGCGACTGCAAATTCGGACTCATCGGGCGCAACATTGCATATTCCCGATCGAAGCAGATTTTTGAGGCCATTTTCCGCATCGACCGCACTGACGATACGTTCGAGATCTTCGACGTGAGCCCGACCGATCTCGAACAGACCCTCCGCGAACTGACCGACCGCGGATTTCGGGGCCTGTCCGTGACTATTCCCTACAAGAGCATGATTATCCCGTTGCTATACGAGACTGACCCTTTGGCCAATGCGCTCGATGCCGTCAATTCCGTCGCCATCGAAGACGACCGTACAAAAGGTTATAACACCGATTGCTACGGATTCGCGTGGCCGTTGCGGGATTATGCTACGAGACTGAAACACGGGCGCGCTCTTATCTTTGGATGCGGCGGGGCGGCCCGGGCCGCTTGCTACAGCCTTTACACCGATTACGAAGTCGATAGCTTCGCTGTTCTGAGCCGATCGGCCGATCACCTGGGGAGGTTCGAGAGGACGACTTCAGCGCTGCTCCCAAACGTAGCGATAGAGACCGTGCTGTCCGACCGGCTTTCCGGCGTCGTCGGAACCGGCTATGATATTGTTGTCAACTGCACACCGCTGGGAGGTGGCAATTATCCTGACGCCATCCCCTTTCCGACAGAGTTTGCGTGGCCGAGCGGGAAATTGTATTATGATCTGAACTATAACGAAAACAACCGGGCCGTTCGCCTGGCCGGGGAGAAGAGCATGCGGACAATCGACGGCTCCGCGATGCTGATCGGCCAGGCCGTTCGCTCTTTCGAGATATGGACCGGCATAAACATTCCCTTTGACGCGGTCTATCAGTCGGTCTTTGGCCGGATATGATGCGAGCGCCGGCTGGGACACAAAATGAATCTGACCGAAAACATATTCCTTATCGGCTTTTCCGGCAGTGGCAAGTCGACGGTGGGACGCGCCCTGGCTCGAAAACTCGGCGTAAAGTTCTTCGATACCGACGATCTGATCGAAAAGAGACTGAGGCAATCAGTGCGTCTGATCTTCGAATCAAAGGGTGAAGCTGCCTTTCGCACCGCTGAGTCCGAGATTATCTCCGGTTTGGCGAAGCGGCCGCGCCCGGCAGTGGTGGCGCTCGGCGGCGGGGCGTTTCAGAATCCCGCCAACCGCCGGCGGCTCGACGGCCGGGGACCGGTCATCTATCTGCGCTGCTCACAGCGAGAGATTTATCGTAGAGTCGGCCACAGGACCGATCGCCCCTTGCTGAATATCAGGTCGCGCCCGCACGAAACCCGGCGCCGGGCTCGACAGCGAGTCATCAGGACTATCCTGAACAAACGCAGGAAAAACTATGAACGGGCCGATATCGTTGTTTCGACGACTCAAAAGAAAGTCCGCGAGACTGTAGACGAAATCCTGCGAAAGGTGGCAGGCCATATATGCATATTGTAAAAGTCAATCTGGGGCTGCGAAGTTATCCCGTTCTTATAGGGTCAAACGAAGTGGATCGACTGACCCGGCAGATCGACCGGGCTGCCCGGACAAATCGCCTTTTTGTGTTTTTTGACGCCAACCTTTACGCTCTCCATGGCGACCTTATCAAACGACATCTGCGTCGCTCCACGAGAAACATAGTGGAGATGGTCATTCCCGGCGGAGAAAAATCAAAATCAGCCACCGTTCTCAATCAGGTATATGATCATCTTCTTCACGAGAAAATCAGTCGCGACGATTTTATCCTGGCCTGCGGGGGAGGGGTGCTTTCCGACCTCATCGGCTATGCGGCGGCCACAATTCTGCGGGGCGTGCGCTGGGGGGTGGTTCCGACCACCCTGCTTGGTATGGTCGATGCCGCTGTCGGCGGCAAGACCGGCATCAACCACCGTCTCGGCAAAAACCTCGTCGGCGCGTTCTGGCAGCCCGCGTTCGTATATTGTGATACATACTTTCTGCACACCCTGCCTTCGCGCCAGATGGTCGCCGGGCTGGGTGAGGTGGCCAAATACGCCGCCCTGGACGGCGGCCTGATCCTTGACAGGCTCCGGCGGTTTGTCGACAAGAACGACCTGTACGACGACAGATTACTGCGCTCGCTGATTATCCCCTCAGTGCGGTACAAGGCGGGAATTGTGGCGCAGGATGAGCGCGAAAGCGGCCGTCGCATCCTGCTCAATCTCGGGCATACCTTTGCCCACGCGATTGAAAATGCCGCCGGTTACGGCAGGTTGCTGCACGGTGAGGCCGTTATCCTCGGCCTTTTGGCCGCGGTCGAGTTAAGCTCGCTGATCGCATGGCGCTGCATCAGGCCACTCGCATCGTATCGCAGCCTTCTGGAAAAACTCATTACCTGGCTGCCGCAAGTTCGGCTCGAGTCTCGTAACGTGTTGAATGCGATGGCACTTGACAAGAAACGCTCAGGGCTAAAACAAAGATTTCTCATCTTGAAGGCAGCAGGAGAACCGATTATTGCCGATAACATCAGTATCAGATTGACTCGGCTGGCGGTTGATAATATGTTAGAGTATTACCGAGTTCATGGAGGAACCAATGCCCCGTATTCTGGTCGTTAACGGCCCCAATCTCAATCTACTGGGTAAGCGCGAGCCGCAAATCTACGGTGCGGATGATCTGGATACTCTCAACAAGGAACTTTCCGGGCTGGCCGCACGGCTAAAAATGGAACTGACGTTTTTTCAGTCCAACTCCGAAGGCGACCTCATTGACTTCATCCACAAAGAAGCCCCGGGCGCGCACGGCATGATTCTCAACCCGGGCGCGCTGGCGCATTACAGCTACGCCCTCCGTGATGCTATCAATGCCGTCAGTATCGAAACGGTGGAGGTTCATATGACCAATGTTCACAGCCGCGAGGAATTTCGTCAGAAATCAGTCATCGCTCCGGCCTGCGCCGGATACCTCTCCGGTTTCGGCTCCTACGGCTATGCCATGGCCTTATCATATTTCAGCGATTTTGCAGAGAAGTCATAAGATGCGTCGAAAAGTAATTCTCCTGGTGTGCCTTGCCTCGCTCTTTCTGGCGGGAACGAGTTGTCGCGAACAACCGGACTCGTCGGGTGATGTGCCGGCCCTGCTCGACTCGCTCGAACATAAGCTGGCCTGGCTCGACTATCGTTTGGGGCTGGAAGAATGGAACTTACAGACCTCCGGCCGTGCCGATTCCCTGGAATTCTACCGCGATCTGTATTGCTACGTCGTCTCCGATGCCGGTGCCTTCAATACTCTCCGCCATGCCGGCAGTCGGATAACCGACGATGTTGACAGGCGCCGCTGGCAAATTGCTTACGGCAGGCTGGCCCTGGGAAGAATCGAAGGGGAAAGCGCTATCTCCGGCCTGCGCGATTCTCTGGCCGCCGTCGCGGGCAACTTCCGCCCGGAGTTCGAGGGCGCGCCGAGTGATGCCGCGCTCGTACGGCAGACCTACCGCACCGACCAAAACACCACGCGCCGTGAACTTGCCTATCGGGCCTGGGTTTCGGTGGGTTTTGAAGTCGCCAACGGGCTGGAACGCCTGATGCGCCTGCGCAACCACGAGGCCCGCAAGTACGGCTACAATAATTTCCTCGCTATGGTCTTCAATCGTCTGGACCTCAAGTCTTCGGATTACCTGGCCTTGTTGCGGCAGCTCGACGCCTCCACCGAACGCCCGTATCGCGAAATCATTGACTCCCTCAAGCGCGCCCTGAACATGGATTACATAGAGATATGGGATGTGCCGTTTGCCTTTTCAAACATCGACCGGCAGGTGGATGCTTATTTCCCGGCCGATTCTCAGTTGCCGTTCATTCAGCGGTCTCTGGCCGCCATAGGCTTCGACCTGGACAAACTGCCGGTCTATCTGGACCTGCAGACCGGCCTCGACCGACAGGAACTGACACGGGCTTTCCTGATTAAGGCTCCCTACGACGCCCGGATCGCCGCCGATCTCGCCGGCGGTCACGACAGAACGGCCGCCCTGATGCGGCAGATCGGTCGTGCCATCGGCTTTATCCATATCAAACAGGAACAGCCTTTCTTTAACATTCATGTCGATGACTGCTGGTCGGAGGCAACCGGTGATCTTATCGCTTCTTTGACGGCCGATCGTGCCTGGCTTGAAGAATACGCCGGCATACCCACGGCGTTGCTCTCAAAATATCTCGAGGCCCGCAAGCAACAGGACATCATCGACCTGCGGACGTTGCTTCTGCGGCTACATTTCGAATACGAAGCCTACACTAACCCCAACCGCGACCTCAACCGACTCTACTGGGACCTCTTTGAGAGATACCTCCTGCTGCCGCGACATGATGACCTCCAGCCCTGGGCCGCGTTAGCCGCCTATGTCACTCAACCGGTTTATCTGCAGAATTATTTATATGCCGACATGGTCGTCGCCCAGACCCTGAGCTTTCTCGAAAAAAATTACGGCAGAGTCACCGACAATCCCACCACGGGTTCGTTCCTGGTTCAAAACTACCTGCGTTTCGGCGGCCGCTACGACTGGCGCGAGCTGGTCAGGCGCGGCACCGACGAAGAACTCAACCCGCAATACTTGACGCAGCGGCTGGGGATATAACCCGCCGGTCGCTTACAGGTGGATTCCCAGGCTCAACCGGAGCCCGATGCAATTGGCATCGAAGTCCACTTCGTAATTCCCGACGAAACTCTTTATCTCCGCGCCGTCGGTGAATACTATCTGGTAGTAGACCTCGGTGCGCAGACTCAGCCCTTGTGTAGTATGACGATATTCACCAAGGCTTACTCTCATGAAAGGCCGCGTGTCGAGTGACACACTGACACCTGTGCCCCCGATATCCGTGACTTTGGCGCTGGCCAGCCCCAGAGTTAATCTCGCGAAAAAAGAGGCACGTTTTTCCGGTCTGAACCGGTACAGCCAGCTTCCCGAGTATTCAAGGATGCGGATGGCATTGAGATCATCAACAGGCAGGTCTTTCCAGATGATATCTGCGTTAAGCGCAAAAGCGGATGCCGGACGCGGGTAGTACTCCACTCCGAGACCGATTCCGTAGAATATCTTATTTTTGAAACCGGACTCAAAATCATCTATTGCATCCGAGGCCTGGCCGATAACGGCGCCTGCGCCCAGCCCTGGCACTATGGCGAAGCCATAACGTGGCGGCTGCCATGGTACCTCCTGGCGATCCCTGGCTTCCCGCTCTTTCTTGGCTTTTTTGCGGGTGGAACCTTCTACCACCGATGCGGCCAGTAAAACCATCAACATCAGGCAGATTACTCGAAACGGAATTTGCTGCTTCATAGTTTCCCCTCTACATGGTGTTATAAGGACACTTTAACATACACGATAGGCCGGAAGTTGTCAATAGTCGGGTGCCTTTGGGCCTGATTTTTCAGGACCGTGATTTCCCTTGTCGAAATCCGCATCAATGCTTAGTTTTCTGTTCACTTGACACGGAGAATTGTACGCAGGCTAAACAACGGCCCCTGCTAACCATAAGCGGGGCTTCGCTTCCGAACTATGAATCAGCAGGTCGACAACATCACCAGCGGCCCCATCGTGCGAACCGTCTTTTCCCTGGCCTTGCCGGTCGTAATCGGCATGTTCATGGAGTTCGCTCTGACGAGCACGGATTATTACTGGGTCGGTAAACTCGGCACCATCGCCCAGGACGCCGTGACATCCTCGATGGTTATTATGTGGACGATGTTTGCCTCGGCGTCGCTGATTAGTGTGGGTATAACGGCTATCGTGGCGCGCCACGTGGGTGCCCGCGACTTCAGGCAGGCGTCCCACTTCATAAAACAGGGGCTCACTCTGGCGCTGGCGGTTGGGTTGGTATTCTCCGTGGTCGGCTTCAGCGCCGCCAGGCAACTGCTGACTTTTATGGGCGCCGGCGTGGCCACGCTCGAAATCGCCGTGCCCTACCTGC
This sequence comes from Candidatus Zixiibacteriota bacterium, assembly GCA_029858555.1. Lineage (GTDB taxonomy): Bacteria > Zixibacteria > MSB-5A5 > GN15 > FEB-12 > DAOUUR01. The sequence goes on along the minus strand of JAOUEU010000040.1, from coordinate 95 downwards.
GCATCTTCTTTATTTCCGGGGTCCTGTTCTTTATGGCGGATACGACCTACGCCGTTTTTCGGGCCTCCGGAGACACCAGGACGCCTATGAAAGTC
>JAOUEU010000039.1 GCA_029858555.1 Candidatus Zixiibacteriota bacterium | reverse complement strand
ATTATCCTGTCCGCCAGGTTCCCCATCATCTCACGGAGGAACTGGTCCTCACTTTCCGGCTCCGGATTCTCATGATTCGGACGGCCTTCCGGTCCGGTGTCTTCAGGGAATTGACGACTTTCTGAAAAAACACCTTTTTACCCAACAAAGCGCCCCGAATCACGTCATAGATACTACAATCTCAAAGTGCGGATCTACCGGAAAGAAAGGAAAGTCGCTATGAGGTTAATACGGTTTCTGCCGATTCTGGCATTGGCAGTCTCTGGAAATTTGGAGGCTGTTACAATTCACGAAGCGATCGATCAAGGAGACAGCGCGGCTGTTGCGGCCATGCTGGATACGAATCCGGCGCTTCTGGATGACCGGCTACCGAACGGCCGGACGCCTTTGCATACCGCGGCGTATGGGGGCAAACTCAATATCGTGGCGCTCCTGCTCAGCCGCGGCGCTAATACCGACGACACCACTAACGCCGGAAGCTTGCCTCTGCAGGGTGCGGCCCTTGCCGGCTACACAGAGGTGGTAGGGCTACTGGTGGAGAAAGGGGCCAAGGTCAATCATACTAACCAGGCCGGTTATTCGCCCCTGACCAATGCGGCCATCAGCGGCAGTGTTCCGACCATGAAATGCCTGATGGACGCCGGCGCGAGACTCGAGCCCATGACTCCGGAAGGACAAGTGCCGCTCATCTGCGCCATATTCAGCGGCAGCCTGGAGGCGGTCGAGTTACTGCTCAGAGCAGGCGCCAATCCCGATTGCATCTCCCCTGAAGGACAAGGTGCTGTTATGGCCGCCACCCTATGGGCGGCCTGGGAGCCGGCAAGGGCGGAAGTCGTCCACGATATTCTTCAGCGCCTCCTGGAACACGGAGCCGATCCGAACCGTACCGTGCCCAACGGCCGGACGGCCCTGATGAGTGCGGCGATGGCCGACGACACAACCATCCTTAGGATATTGCTGGACGGAGGAGCCAACCTCGACGCTGTTGCGGATAACGGTGCGACTGCGTTGACAGAGGCCGTGGAATTCGGGCGTCTCAATTCGGTAAAGTATCTGATAGCCAGAGGAGCCCGTGCGGATGGCGCGGAAGTAGGCACTGGATTCACTCCGCTTCACTTTGCTGTAATAGGCGGAGAGGTGCCGATGGTTGAAGCGGTGTTGCCCGCGACAGCAAATCCGAATATGATCGATAGTACCGGCATGACGCCGCTTGATATCGCTGTCCGCCATGGGCACACCAGGATTTCAGAACTTCTCCGAAAGGCCGGCGCTGAAACCAGAACGAAAAGGAGCGGCCCCATATCTTCCGCCTATCTGGCGCAACAGCCAGGCGACGGGGAAGCCTATCTATGGTATCTCGGCAACTGCGGCTACTTGATAAAGACGCGCAATCACTGCCTGATTTTCGATTATTGGACGCGAGGAGCGCGGCCGGCTGAACCATCCGTGGCTAATGGCTTTATCAATCCTTCCGAGCTTGCATCCGAGGACGTCGCCGTGTTTGTTTCCCACGAGCACTCGGATCATTACGATTCCACAATATTCGGCTGGGTAGGAAGAATTCCCAGACTTCAGTACATTTTTGGTTTTCAACCTGATTCGCTGCAGGAACAGGCGCAGCAGGGATATAGCGGTCAGCCTTATGAATATGTCGGACCGGGTATGAACAAGACAATCGACGGGATGCAGGTGATGGCCGTTCGATCCAATGATGCCGGTGTGGGTTTTGTCATTACCGTGGATGGCCTGACCATTTATCATGCCGGCGACCTGGCCGGGTGGCGACCGAATGAGAGGGAAGGGTTCATCTCCCAGATCGACTCCATCTACATAGCGGTCGACTCGGTCGACATTGCACTGGTCAATGTTACCGGATGTCATCATCAGGACACGGTCGCATTGGCCGAAGGGACCGTGTATACTCTGGAAAAGCTGCGTCCCAAGTTGGTGATTCCTACTCACGGCAATATGCGGGAGTACTACTACCCGCAGTTCATGAGTAAATTCAAAGGACAGTTTCCGGATCTTCTGACATTCTGTCCGTTTTATCGTGGCGATGCCGCGAGGTTTACGGCCGGCGGGAAACCGTCCGGAATTGAACTGTTGTAGTCGATGGCCTCATCTTGTGAAACGGCTCCCGGTTGGCTACGACCAATCGGGAACCGTTTCTGAGAGTATGGTTTAACAGGAGCTGGCTATCTGGAATCTGGCGGTTATATGAGGAAAGCGACAAGAAAGGGAAAATTGTTGGTCTGCCTGGCAGCCATACTTCTGGTTTACGCCTCCCATTGCCCGGCTCAGGACGATAGTTCCGGTATCTTTGCCGATCCGCGGGACGGCAACGTTTACAAATGGATCAAGATTGGCAATCAGGTTTGGATGGCCGAGAATCTGCGTTTCGAACCCGACAGCGGTTCCTGGTGCTGGGAAAATCTGGAACAAAACTGTATGACAAAAGGCCGGCTCTATGATTGGAAGACAGCCATGCAGGTTTCTCCCCCGGGCTGGCATCTTCCATCAGATAGTGAATGGAAGGAGCTGGAGATCGCCCTGGGATTGACGGCGGAGCAGGCCGATCAGGAAGGATTGCGGATAGACAAGGACAGCCTGTTGGCCGGTAAGATAAAATTGCGGGGCGCCTGGCCCGGTGAATATGAGGGAAAGCCCTTAACTATTACCAACGAAACCGGATTTTCTGCAGTAATAACGGGATTCTACGCACATGACCAGTTTACTCATGAAGGGTATACTTCGTGGTGGAGCAGTACGGATGTCGATGAGAAAGCATGGTTGCACCATATCGGTTTCTTTGCGAATTTCATCGGCAGGGTTTTGAACCCGAAGGAATTTGCCTTCTCGATTCGCTGTATAAAAGACCAGAATAATCCTGAGGATTCAGCCGATAAGTGATATCAGAACATAGGAACGATATACATTCAATCAATTACGGCTATCCTGCATTTGCTTTTAAAAAGCGGCCCCGACCTCACTCTCCCCAAACTTTTGTGGAATTCGAGTTCGGAACCCGATCGTATTGTGCCACAAGCTATTGAGGCCGTTGGAAAGCAAACAAATAGAAACGGAATGGGCAGGTCAGTTCGCGCTCTCATGAGTTAGCGGCGTAGGCTCGCTGCTGCAGCCACATGGCTTATGGTAATAAGGGTCGACATTAGGTCCTTTGGGATTGACGGCGCTGTAATCAACAGATACATTGGTGATCGAAGGACAAGTGGAAAGCGGGTTGAGAGGTAATGCCCTACGAGACTGACTCCGCTTGGGAGAAGGAATGTCACACGGATAGGAGATTCCCGGTTTGCGCCATGGCAGTCAAAGCATGATAGACCCACTCAAGGTAGTTTTGGTTCGCCGTCCGGATGAGTCATTTGCGGTTGATGATCCCATACTCTGGGGTTATCCTGAGCGACCAGACCTGTCTAGAGCACAACAGGAACACGACGAGTTTGTCGGTATCCTCTCGGGTGCCGACGTGGAGGTTCTTTATCACGAAGAGCCTCTGGACGATTGTGCGGATGCTATATTTGTGCGTGACCCGGCTATGATAATATCGGATGGGGCCATTATCTTTCAAATGGCTAAGAAACTCCGACGAGGTGAACAAGACGGAATCCGACGATGTCTGGAAAAGCTGGGTATCCCGATTCTCCATCAGTTCTCCGGAGATGTATTTATTGATGGAGGGGATCTGGTCTGGATCGACAGACACACCCTCGCGATCGGACAGGGGTCACGTACCGGACAGGCGGGGTTTGACCAACTGCGCAATGTCCTGTCCGGCCACGGGATAAACGTGCTCCCGGTCCCTTTTGAAAACGCTTTACATCTCTCATCGGTTCTCTGTATTGTCCATCATAATATCGCCGTCGTACTGCCGCGCTATCTACCCGGGTCATTTACCAGATATCTTGAAGGACTCGGATTCCGGCTTATCACGTTGCCGGATGAGGAGGACGATTCGCTCGGAATCAGCATATTGACTTTATCGCCGGGCAGGTGTCTTATGCTGCAGGGTAATCCTGTCACGGCGCAACGGTTGAGATCGGCTGGTTGCGAGGTTATGACCTATCAGGGAGATGAAATCAGCGTCAAAGGAGGAGGGGGGCCGCTGTGCTTGACTCAGCCGGTTCTGCGCGAGCCAGAGTAGCCCTTGAATGCCGGCCGGCGATTGTGTAACTGGCCCCTTCCCAAGGCGGGACAAAAGTTTGATAGAATATGAAACCCGCCCTCGCGGAGGAGGGCGGGTTTTCTTCGAGTCTCAGATACCTTCCAATTCAAATCATGGGCACGGTTTGGGCTCCGGGCCGGTGGGTATGCCGAACAAGTATGCCAGCAGGTACGACACATCGGAGATGTTAACCTTCTCATCCGGGTCGCCGTTGGCATTGGCCTCGGCCGGGCAGCCCGGACGGGGACCCGAAGGTATACCGAAAAGATAGGCCAGTAGATAGGACACGTCGGAGATATTGACCTTATCATCAGGGTCGTTGTTGGCATTACCGGAAAGGCCGAGGCAGCAGCAGGCATCACCGGGAGGAACGCCATCACTGTCTTCCTGGCCGGGATTCGGCACAAGAGGACAGTTGTCATCGGCGTTTTTTGAGCCGTCTCCGTCGGAGTCAGACCAGTAAGCCATGAGAAAGGCGGAAATGAAGATGTCTCCCCCCCATTGCCAGGCGCCACCGTTGAAGGTTTGATCGTATGCGTTCGCTGAAGCTGGAAAGTCGGCTGCGCCGGTTGCACCGCCGATGTAAATATAGCCCGAAACGTCGCTGGCAATTGATCCGGCATTGTCAACTCCATTGCCGCCGAGAATAGTGCCGAACAGCATTGTCTGCAGGCTTGAATCGAAGCAGCAGACAAAAACATCCGAGGCATACTTATAGCCGGGGATGGCGGTGCTGTCAAATGTTCCCGGTGAGTAAGGGAAGTCGGTGGAGTTAGTACTACCTGCAACGTAAATCCGGCCTTCATCGTCGGCAAGTATACATTCACCGATTTCCCAGCCACTTCCGCCAAGGTAAGACCCGGCAAGCACGGTGGTCAGGTCCGGGGTCAGTTTCACGACATACGAATCATCACCCACATCAGGCGCTCCGCCGCAGTATTCCGTGTCGTAGGCCGACTCGGTAACCGGAAAACCGATGCCTGAGGCGGTGTGGCCGGTAACCAGGATGTTTCCCGATCCGTCCAGTGCCATGTCATATACAAAGTCCCAACTGCTGCCTCCGATGAAGGTAGATGCCACAAGCTCCGTCATGTCGTCGCTGAGGTGAGATATGAAGCCGTCAAATGAGCCAGAGCCTGTATAACTTGGGAATAGCACACCGGGAGTTGTCGGGAAGCGCGTGGATTCGGTCCAGCCGCCGACAAAGACTCCGCCCGCCGGTGCGGTCACAAGACATTCCGGCATGTCTGATGCCGACTCTCCCAGGAAGGTGGATGCCAGAAGAGTCGTCAGCCCGCTGTCCAGCACGCTCACAAAAACGTCACCACGGGTGTTTCCGCCCCCGCCATAAGTCACATCGAAAGCTCCCGCTGTAACGGGAAAGTCACTCGAGGTGGTACAGCCGGCGATGACAATTCGGCCGTCTTCCAGTATAACAACCTTCTGATACCATTCCTTCCCGGAGCCTCCAAGGTACGTGGAGGCAATCAGGGTAGTGAGGTCATTCGAAATTCTCGAAATCGCCATATCAAAACTACCGGTCAGAGTGTCGCAATATGCGCCGGTTGTCATCGGGTAATCCCAAGAAGATGTAGACAACGCCACAATCAAATTATCCTGATGGTCAAGAACCAGATCGACGCCCGGCCACTCTCCTTCAGGCCCGCCACCGCCAAGATAGGTACAGGCAAGCAGCGTGCTCAAGTCAGGCGAGAATTTGGCTATAATCACATCATACGTGCCGTCAATAGCGTTGTCAAATGCCCCCGGGCTGGTCGGCAGACCGATAGAGGAAGTTCGTGTGGCCACGAAGACATTTCCGTCGCCGTCGATAACGATTGGCGTTTCATTATGACCATCCTGGCCGCTGCCGCCGAAGAATGTCGATATCATGACCTCGCCGGCCTGAGTATCTGTTCCTCTGGCAACCGGCCCCTCGGCCATGCCCGACATCGGGACCAGCAACACTGTCATAAATACGATTAACAGCGCCGTTGTCAGTGAATTCACGAATTTCGTTGTTCCATGTTCCTGCATTGTTCCTCCGATAATGGTGCGAGACTAAGTTCCCGTGTTTGACATAAGCATAATACTACAAATGACTTCCTCTCACTCCACGGATGAACGAGCTCGTTGACTACCATGTCCCGGCATCAGAACATTTCTTACATACATTTGAATGGGAGGTGCTTTATATGTTTTTAGCTTTCATGACCGATGGTTGCAGCACTTCTTGACAATCAACATTATTGAGTCTATTTTTCACGGCAGATCCAGATAGAAAGAAAAAGAGCCTTGTCTATCAACGCCTTATATGAACACTCCCGCTCCGGAGACAAGACGGCAGAAAAACTGCTTTTTGAGAATCTTGCGGTAAGCTTTAGTGTGTTCGTGAGACATAGAACACAGAGCCCCGATGATGTTCATGAAGTAGTGCAGGAAGCTCTAACAACTATCGCGGCTAAGTATCGCGATATTGAATTTGAGACGAGCTTCTCGGCCTGGGCATACAAGATATTGGAACACAAGTTGTTACATTATTATCGGGCAGAAGGTCAGCGCCGGGCGCGTTTCGTAACTACTGCGAACCAGAGAAATGACGCCGCCTATGCAGACATTGACCCCACTCTGAGACGAAGGTTACTGGATTGTCTGAAGATGGTCAGCCAGACTCGACTCAGACACGCCCGCGTTCTGACACTGCATTTTCAGGGCTATTCAATCAAGGAAATCTGTCATAGGCTCGGTGTCACGACCAATAATCTTTATGTGATGCTTTCGCGCGCCCGCACGATGCTGAAGACCTGCCTGGAGAAGGGGGGGATTGAATAATGTCGTCCTGTAACGACCGCCGGTTTGAGCAGAAACTCTACGCCTATGAACTGGGCATGCTGTCGAACGACGAGCGCCGTGAGGTCGAACTTCACCTGCTCGATTGTGATTCCTGTAACGCAAAAGTTCGCGACTTTGAAGCGGCAGCAATCCTGCTGAGGCACGATAAGTCCGTCCACAGTGAGCTTGACAATCTGGCCCAATTCGAGATAGACGCAGCATCCGAAGCAGAAAAGAGCGAGCAACGCCGGAAAGAAAGTAAAACCAGAAGTACCAGTGTCTCGTGGACCAGAGTGGCGGTGGTGGTAGCAGCTCTTGTCGTGCTGCTGCTGGTTCGTCCCTGGCGTATTGAGTTTTACAGTCGGGACGAGTTGGTTGCAGCGGAGAATCGTCTGATGATCCTGCCGTTTGATGTTGCAGATCCTCGGGATCGGGAGGAACGTCTTGGCGAGATGGTCGCTGATCTGCTTATAACAGACCTGTCGGAATCGGAGTATGTGCAGGTACTCTCGCGACAAAGAACAAATGAACTATCGCAGTTGATCGGTAAAGACGCGTTCGAACTGCCAGACATCGATGCGGTAAGGACGCTTTCCCAGCAAGGCCGGGTGAGGTGGTTTATCCAGGGTACGGTTTTTCGTGACAGAGACAGTACCGTGATAAGTTCACAACTGGTTGATGCCGCCAACGGCGGTGTTATCGCCAGCCAGCAGATAGCAGGAGATCGTGAGGAATCGATTTTCACACTTGTTGACAGGTTAACGGTACAGATTAAGAAAGACCTGGCTTTACCAGACGATGCCTTTACCGAGCCTGATCCCCGGGTAATCGATGTTACAACTTATTCTCCGGTCGCCTATCGGTTTTACCTGGAAGGTCTTGAACAAGCTTCCAAACTGTACACCAATGAAGCCATTGCCGCTTTTGAGAATGCATTGAAGTTTGACAGCAATTTCGCAATGGTCTATTATCATCTCTCCGACCTCAAAGACCGGCTGCTGATTCAGAAAGCAGCTCAGTTGATCGATCGGACCAGCAAGAGAGAGCAATATTACATTCAGGCTCGACTGGCTGCATATAACGGGGATCTTGAAGGGGCTATCCAGAGCCTGGAAAACCTGGTGTCAAGATATCCTGATGAAAAGGCAGCCTATTATCAACTGGGCGCCTATTATGAGGACCAGCAGTTATTCTCCAAAGCAATCGAGTGCCTGAATCAGTCCATCGCCCTTGATCCGCTACATAAAGCCTCTTATAACCGCCTGGCTTATCTCTATGATCGTCTCGGGAAGTTCGACCAGGCTCTGCGGGTGGTCGACAAATACATCGAGATCGCTCCCGATGAACCAAACCCTTACGATTCCAAAGGCCAGATCTGCGCCTGGAACGGCCAACTGGAGACGGCCATAGAAGCCTACCGGAAGGCTCTTGAAATCAGGCCGGACTACACGTTTTCTTTGATGTACTTGAGTTATATGTACACATATCATGGTAATTACGATTCGGCGACGGTGCTGATGCGGCGATTTGCGTCACTTCCATCTCCGCAAATTCGTTCTGCGGGTAGACTTTATCAGGCCTATGTTCACCTCTACGCCGGTCGCCTCCGACAAGCCTTACAGGTTCTTAACGAAGGTATCGCCGCCGACACCATGGAGCACGACTTCTCGATTATTGATCAAAACTACATTCTGAAAGGAATTGTCCTTTCAACCCTGAATGATTGTGATGGTGCCATAAAGGAACTTCAACACCTCAAGGAAATTCCCGGATCCCTACACTCTAGTCGTACGGCACAGTTTGAGGTGCAGTTACTGGCGCAATGTGGAGAGATTAATACCGCTGTCAGAAAAGCTGACTCGTTGAGGCAGACGCTGGTGGATAACAACCAACCTTTGACCAACTATTGGTATGCCCGGGCGTCCATCGACCTGGCTTCGGGTAATCTTGATTCGTCAATACACTACTTTCAACTGGCGGCGCGCGATACCAAGGATTTTCCCTGTCATTACTGGCTGGCCAGGGCACTCTGGGAAACCGGTCAATATTCTGAAGTAGTCGAAATACTGAAGGCAACACTTTCGAGATACAGCTCTGAACGATTGTTCCATAGCATCTGGAGCATGGAGGCGGAATATTACCTCGGCCGTGCCTATGAAGAAACAGGGCAGATACAGGAAGCTGTTTCAGCATATGAACATTTGTTGAGTCTGAGGAAAAATCCCGATACTCCTATCGCAATTCTTGATGACGCCAAAGAGCGTCTGGAACGTCTGCAAAAAATTCTATAGCGGCAACCTGTATGTCGTCAAACAAGTCGGACACGGTGCACTTTATCTGAGGCGCACTTTGTCCCGTCGCAATAGCTTTTCGGTATGATTTTCTCCATTTCCTGATTGTCTCTGTCTTGATTCGCTCCTGCTCAGGCAAACCCTGGTCAAAAATGGCGGTCCTGAGGACATTGAGAAACCCGATTGTCACCGGCAGGTATGTCTGTGCCCGACACAGAGAGCTGAAGCCGGGAGAGGAGCGGTTCGAGGTGGAGGCCCCGATATCACTCTCCCCAAACTCTTGTGGAATTTTGTTTTGGTATCAGAATTGCCTGCCCCAAAACAGGTGGACTACGTTGGAAGACAATAGAATAGACTGGAACAAATTCGGCAATCTGTCGTAGCAGTGAATAAGTATTGAGTCAAAGGTTTTGGAATGACTAAGCATGACTCAGCCTTTTTTGTGGTTATTACATCATTTATTCTGCTATTATTCGCCGGAGCGCTACACGACGAATCCACCGCTGTAGCAGGACCTCACCCGGTGCCAAAACCTTGGGGAGGTCCAGGTTCAGAGGAACAGGCTGAGCAAGGAGATTCTCTCACATTGACCTATATCGCCAATATGGGCGTCCATATAAACTCATCCGATCACAGGGTCATGATCGACTGCCTTTTCGGCAGGTTAAGAAAGAGCCGATTTCCCGCACCCGAGACCCTCGACAGCATGATGAACGGGATACCGCCATACGATGATATCGACTTGGTGCTCGTAACGCACAGAGATCGTGACCACTTCGATTCGGCAGTGGTCATACAGTATATGCTGGCCCGCCGGGAGCCAATCCTTGTTGTGCCTGCGGATGCGGCGGAAAAAATGCGTGCCGTTGGATCAGACTGGTCCGAAATTGAATCGCGGGTCATGGTAGTCGACCTCGAGATCGGCGAGACACTTAAAACAGAATTGGCAGGCATTCCCATTACCGTATTCAGAAGCACCCATGGAACCTCGACTTGGCCGATGAATCTTATGTATCAGGTGGAGGTTAATGATTGGCGAGTGTTCCATGAGGGGGACGCTTCGGGGAAGGCCGACGATTATTTGGCATTCGGGCTGGACACAATGCACTTTGATCTCGCCATTATGCAGCACGGCTGGCCCATGCATCCGCATCAACCTTATCGCCTCTTCTTCCAAAATGATTTCAGGGCGGATCATATTGCTTTGGGCCACGTCGCGCTGAGCAGAGAAGGCACCGCGGAGAGTGAACTTGACAATGTCAGGAAGTACTATAATGATATTTTTGTACTTCTGCCCGGAATGCCGGAAAAGGTCTTTACGATGTGACGCCGCTAAGCACGCAGGAGTTCGAGTAATGAAGTATCTGTGGCTGCTCTGTACGTTGTCAATAATCGGAATCGGACCATCAGCGCAGGCTCAGAAACCGAATGAAGTGACTTTCACTCATTATGGCCACGCCTGCTTTTTAATGACGACGTCAAATGGCACTCGCATTCTGACTGACCCGATGAAGTTGGAGGGGTACCCAATTCCTGACAGTCTGGCAGCTGATCTCATCACCGTTTCACACCGTCATATCGACCATGACAATTTCGGTGCCGTATCCGGGAAACCGGTTGTACTCTTTGGCATCAACGGGCCTATGAACAAAGGGCTGGAACACAAACTGATCCCGATCGATACCAACTTCAGGGATGTGCGGGTTTATAATATTGCCTGCAATCATTTCAACCCGAAAAAGAGTTCGATCCTGAATTCCATCTTTGTTTTTGAGTTCGACGGCCTCAGGGTGGCACATCTCGGGGACATCGGGTATGACCTGAGTGAAGAGCAGAAGACAAAAATAGGCGCTATCGATATCCTAATGATTCCCGTAGGGGGCCATTATACGATTTCGCCGGTTTCAGCCGACAGTGTTATTGCTCAGCTCAAACCAAAGCTGATCGTGCTGCCGATGCATTTTAAAACCAATGCGGCTCCCTTCCTGGACTATACGGCGGAAGAATTCTTGAAAGACAAGGGCAACGTTAGGAGGATCTCCCTCGATTCCTTTGTGCTTGACCTTCGCCATTTGCCGCAAGAGATGCAATTCGTCGTTTTGAACTCTTCTGAAGAGTAACAGGACTGATAAAATCTGGCGGACTCTGAAACGAAGTGATTGCTACCCGGGAGAAGCGAACGATATGATAAACCTTCTCAAACGTTATCTGGTCTATTCAGTTGTATTTGGAGGGCTCCTGCTCCCATTATGCCCTTGCAACGGTCAAGTAACCAACCACAAGCATCCTGTTTGTGACTACCTCGGTCCGCCCCCTCCGGGCGATGAACCAATTGTCTTTGCCCCCGGCATTGTATCTACAGAAGCTGATCAGTACCGTTTGGTAGTCTCTCCAACAAAGCAGGATATTTTTTATTGCGAAGGACCGCATCTCTACCACATCGCGAGAAAGGCTGACGGTTCCGGGTGGCATGACCCGGTCATCGCGCCATTTTCCGAGGACATCGATGGTGAAGCTTGCTTCTCAGCCGATGGATCGAAACTGTATTTTTGTTCTCGAAGGCCATTTCCCGGAGCCAAAGTCCCCATGAATCTGTGGGTTTCAGAGAAGGTGAACGGCACATGGGGAAAGGCAACTCATTTTGAAGGACCGGTGAATGATCAGACTGTTCACACTCCCTCTGTGACTGCTAACGGCAATCTTTATGCCAGTGGGTTGATTAGATTCAAATTCGTAGACGGCACGTATCAAGCGGCGGAAAAGCTCTCTCCAGACATCAAGGGCACCCATCCATTCGTCGCACCCGATGAGAGCTATATTATTTTCGGAGCCAGAGACTCTGGCAGTTACACATTCAAACTGCGTATAACGTTTCGCAAGCCTGACGGTACCTGGACTCCGGGCAGAGAACTCAACGATAAGATCAATTCGACCGGGACAGAGGGGGCTGCCACCGTGACGCCTGATGGTTTATATATGTTCTTCACCAGGCAGCACGACATCTACTGGGTAAAGGGGGAGTTCATCGAGCGACTCAGAGCGGTAATGGTCGAATGAATGTTCGCCACTCAGCAAGAGCGGCGGGTTTCTGTCAATTTGTGTCCTGTGTCAAAAACTGCACAAAGAAAGCGGGGTTGGCGTTACTATACACAGAACTTTTGAGCTGGTCTTCGACATGGAGCAGGAGAAACCGGCCCCGATCTCACTCTCCCCAAGGTTACGTGGAATTCTGATTTGAAATGAAAAGATGCTATTCGACGGAGAGCGGGACGTATTGAAAGAGAATTAGTCAAAACAGATATCGAATCGGGTCTTGCGCGGGCATAAAAAAAGGGCGGGCTATTATCACCCACCCTCGGTATTATCGAGAACTCTCTATTTCAGCAGGATCATTTTTCTCGTTTCGGTGAAGCCCGCCGAAGATAATCTGTAGAAGTAGATCCCCGTAGAGGCATTCGAAGCATCCCAGGACACGCTATAATGACCGGCGTTTTGCTCGCCGTCAACCAGTGTCGTCACTTTCTGCCCCAGTACATTGAATATTTCCAGCTTCACGTTTGCAGTTGTGGGCAAGCTGTATTCAATGCTGGTTATCGGATTGAAGGGATTCGGATAATTCGACGAAAGAGCGTAACCACTGGCGGTATGAGCGGCTGCCATTCTTTTTGCACCGGCAGACAACTGGTATCCATCAGTAAGAGTGTGTAAGAATGCCACAAGGTCGTCTATCTCATCCGACGTCAAACCGAGGTCGCCCAGTTCATCGGTGTTGACGTTTATCGGTACTTCGGGCGGCGGAAAACCGCCGAGGTCGCGAGCGTTGTAGAATTCAACAACTTCTTTCAGGGTTTTGAAAATACCATTATGCATGTAGGGGCCAGTCATGGCAATGTTGCGCAGGGGCATTACTTTGTGTTTGCCCATTTCTTCTTCGATCCCCAGGATCCCGCCGAGGCCGAGATCGACAAAGTCGTATCCGTCAGGATTGAATTTCTTCGTCAGCGTGTAGAAAGGGTTGTCCGGGTTCCTGGGGACGCCAAGGTTATCATAAGTGAAGTCGGTAAACAGCGGGGGCTCTCCGCCGGGTCCCGGCTCACTCGGATGGCAGGCATTACACATCGCCTTGCCCTCGTAGAGTTCGAGCCCGCTGAGTTCCTGTTCGGTGAGTACGTCGTACCCCTGCAAAAAATAGTCGTACTTCGAATCGAAAGGAGCAAACAGGTCGGTGCTCTCGAATGCCCCGATGGCCTCGGCTACGAAATCGTAAGCTTCGTCGATATTCCGCCGAATATAGAGTGCGTCGTGGCCGAATACTTCAATAAACAGGTCGGCGTATCCGCCTCTAAGAATATCTTCTATGACAGTCCTTTTATTCGGATTGTTCATTTCCAGAAGATTCAGGAACGGCCCTTTGGCCTGCTCCACGACATTGGCGGCACGCCCATCCCAGAATTGACCGCCGACATACAGTTCTTCGACGGGATCATAATGGAAATCCGGACTAAGAAAGGCGTAGGCGCTCATCGGGCTGTTGCGGTTTCCCCACCTGCCCTTCGGAAGCACCCCCTGCGACACAGGTGCATCAGAGTCGGGATCGACAAAGAATGCCGACGGCATGTGACAGCTTGCGCACGACTGACCATTCGGTTCAGAAAGTGTCTCGTCAAAATACAAGAACTCTCCGAGCTCTTCAAGGGGAGTCATTGCCGAAGATTCGGCCGCCGCCGAAACAAGAGCAACAGCGATTAAGATCATTACCGTTTTTTGTAACATAAGTACCTCCTTAAGTTTTTTTGTCACTTAACTGGGGTAGGGCGATTTATATTCGGTTTACAAATTATCGCCATTTTTTCACGAGGAGGATGATACCAAGAAGAACCTCAGTCTCCGTCTATAATAGTAAACAATATATCCTGTTTAGCAAGCGAAAAACACTGCTCAGGAGAGGGGATGACATCTTGCAGCAGGTCAAATGGCGGGATTGACCGGACTTGTCGCTAATCCTTAAAAGCAATAGCATTGCGCGATGGAGGCACACGGCCGACACGAAGTCAGTGCGAACAGGAGCGGCCCCGATATCACTCTCCCCGGGCTAAATGTGGAATTCAGGCTTCGGGTGCGGCAGGCTACTCTATTGCGGGGGAATGCGTAGGAAGACAATAAGATAGGCGGCTGAAAGCCATAGTTACTGTCTATAAAGCGCTAGTATAATCGGTAAACTCAATGCTCTGGATAGCAGTCTCAACCTCGTGATTGCAGCGCTTTAGGGTAACCTGCTGATGAGCGATGGCCGTCGCCCGATGCATCGGGAGGAGTTGGCTCTTGTTGAACTTGGTGTAAGGAAGCACCAGTCCATCGTTGGTCACATCGCCGAGCCTGAGGCCCAGCGGCTCGGAGATCCGAAGTCCGCAGCTGGCCAGAAGCTCAAACAGGCTACAATTAGGTAGCGCCTTGATCGAATCTGCCAATCGGAGCCACATTGGCCCCAGGAGGGAGAGAAGCTGTTCACCCGCGACGGGCGGATCTACATTACGACCTACCCGACGATGCCACTCTCGTTCTTTTTCATCCCCACTCAGGTTCCACAGCGGCCCTTGGTTCCCCGGGGCGCTGGAACCTCTTTTCTTTTGCCCTAATAAATCAGCGAGGTACATTCCTAGCTAGGAATTGCTTCACCGTCGTCCATCGTATTTCTGGATAACGATCGTTGTCCAGCGGTTCGAGTTTGGCACAGCCACTGAACATATTGTGAAAGTACTGCATACCCTGCCAGGGCGGGTAGAGAGCCGCTTCTTGGGGAAACAGTCTCCGGAAAACCTTGGTCAGGAGAGCAAGTCTCCTCAAAGATCCTGCCCGGAGCAGTTTGAACTTATGGCCGGTAACGTCACTGGCCACATCGACCAAACCTTTGGCGCTAATTTGATCCCCTGCAATCCGCAGAAACCTTGGAGTCGAAGGATCGAGCGCTGCCGCAGCAGTAAACTCGGCAGTGTTGTCGATCGTTGTAAAGTCGAGAAGCTGGTCGGCGTTTTCCCAATAGATGACCCGGTGAAATCTGTAAAGGATCATCGGCGCCTCACCAGTCAATAAATGAGTGAACCCACCGTTGAGGATTGAGGTCGCTGCAAGCGGTGCCTGATCGAGCTTGTGGTGAAATTCGCGACGCAAATCGAGATTGCGATTTTGACCGGCAGGACACTTGGTGAAGTCTATTGAAAAATCAGAAGGGATAAACCGAGGTACTTCAGCCTTGACTGCAGCCTCAAGCAGAGAAGTCTGCGCATCGATGATGACCTCACGCAATCCGGCCAGAGCTGAGATGACACAGGCTACACCAGCACAGGCTTCAGTCAACGCGGAAACATCGTTGAAGTCAACTTCTACTACCTCCGCCCCTCGCTTCTGAAAATCATCAATCTTGTCTCGTCGACTGCCTTTACGGACAAGGATTCGGAGCCGGGTATCTCGGTCCAGCAAGAGGTTGGCGATTCGCCCCCCAAGGTCACCTGTTGCTCCGGCCAATACGGTTGTGGTTTTCGCCAAGGTTTGCCTCCATGGTTAAGACCGAAGTTGCCGTTTCATCCAGGCATCAATTTCATCCCGGTCGAAACGCCACTGATTGCCATGCTTGGATGCTGGAATTGATCCATCTTGCGCCATTGGGTAGAGCTTCGTTCACCCAAGCTTGAGATAATCGGCCAATTCGTCTATGGTGGGCCGCTTAGCGTTGGTCGTGGTTTCAGCATCCGTCACAAATAGATGACGTATGTCATCGGATGGTAGCGCATGAAAAATAGAAAGGCAAGCCCATTTGACTGCGAGCGTTGTTTGGGAACGGAGTTTGGCGAGAGTGAGAAAACCCCACGCACCAAGATTTTCTCTTACTAATTGTACATCAATGGGATATAACAAAGCGGGCCCGATATCACTCTCCCCAAACTCCTTTAAGCTTCGGGTTTTCGATCCGGTTACACTATTCAATAGTCAACGGAAGTCGTTGGCAGGTAGTGAGCTGAGGTGAAACTTGGTGCCCTGTTTTGCGTAATTGTAGACAAAAGACTAAAAGAGAGTCTATTAAGCTGTGAAATCCTTTGCGGTTTATGCGGTCATTCTTCTTTCTGCCAGTCTAGTCTCATGTGCCAATGGCCAGGAGGGTGATTTCCTGGTTCTCAATGGGCCCTATCTCGGGCAGGAACCACCCCGGAAAACCCCCGAAATCTTTGCGCCCGGAGTAATCTCGACTGATAGTGCACATGAATTTGCCATTACCTTTGCACCAAATGGCAAAGAGATTCTCTTTACGAGACGCATTGAGGGTGTCGTTGGAAACCGTATCTATTATATGAAATGTGAGGACGGGATATGGGAAAGTCCTCGGCTCTCGCCGTTCAGCGACGGAAACTCAGAATTGGAACCGAATTTCGCTCCTGACGGAAAGACTATATTCTTTAATTCCTGGAGACCGCTCCCTGAGTCCGCAGAAACAGGCAACGAAATGAATGTGTGGCTTGTTCGACACGAGAACGGGGCGTGGATAATCAGCGGAGTCCTGGGGTCTCCGGTAAGTGATTTGAATCCCGTGTTTGTGACACAGACCCGGGACAGTACAATCTACTTCACGGGCAATGTCAACAGAGGAATTTACAGGGCCGAATGCGAATCCGGTGAATATCGCATGTGGGAAAGACTCCCTGACGAAATAAATAACCGATACTGGGCCGGGCACCCTTTCATAGATCCCGATGAAAGGTATATCCTGTTCGATTCGAATGTCGATAGTCTGGGCACTAAAAACCTGTTTATCAGTTTCAGGACGGAGCCAGGCAAATGGAGTTCTTCCGTCAATGTCAACGAGCTTCTCGGCTTCCCCAATCATACTGCCATGCCCCACGTTACAATAGACCGTCGATTTCTTTTCTTCAGCTCTAATGGGGATATCTACTGGGTCAGTGCTTCATTCTTAGAAGATCTGAAAGAGAAACAGGTATACCCGGAATAAGAAAGAGCCCTAATTCATCGGGCTCTCAAGGTCTATGGCGGCCCCAACCTCACTCTCCCCAAACTTTTGTGAGTTTCCAGTTTTTTATCTGGAGGCACAATGTCCGGATCGAAGGCAGTCGTTGGAAGGAATAACCTGAAATGCAACTATACTTGTTTCCAGACGTACAAATGGGCAAAAAGCGACGTGCAGGTGATCAGACGATGAAACATAAAGCGATTTCCGTTCTAATTCTGATGTCAAGCCTCTTACCACCTCTTATTAATGCTCAACAGGGAGAATTCCCAGTCCTGAAAGGCCTTTACCTCGGTCAGAAACCGCCCGGTTTGATTCCGGAGATTTTTATGCCCGGAATTGTTTCTACAGAACTGAATGAACATGGTGCACCCACATTTTCGCCGGATTTATTGGAAATGTACTGGTCTCCTCAGTATATGGAGATAGGGGGGGGGCGCATAATCTTCATGAGTTGCGTCGATTCTCAATGGCAATCGCCGAGAACAGCTTCCTTTTCGCAGGAATTCAAGAACCAGAATCCTTTCTTGTCGTTGGACGGCCAACGCCTCTTCTTTAAGTCCTTTCGTCCTATCGATGCAGATGTCTACAGGAGTGGCGCTTTCTGGGTCACCGAGCGAGCGACCGAGGGTTGGTCTATTCCCAAACCTCTTGGCACCTCGGTCAATTCAGGGTCAATGGGACAACAGATCACAGAATCTGGCAATCGTAACCTATATTTCGCTGCCGAACGTCCCGGGGGGAAAGGGCTCTGGGACATCTACACGGTACCCTTTGAGCACGGTTCCTATGCCCAAGCACAGAACTTGGGGGATGCTATTAATACAGAATTCTATGAGTCATCGCCTTACATAGCTCCTGATGAAAGCTATCTTATCTTTAGTTCGTTATCCCGTCCTGATAGTTATGGCGGTTCAGACCTCTATATTAGTCTCAGAAAATCTGACGGTTCGTGGACAACGGTTTCCAATATGGGCGGTGTCATTAATTCAAAAGGGCATGAGGAGTTTCCAATTGGCTCGCCCGACGAGAAGTATCTCTTCTTCTTCAGAGAAGGCGATATCTACTGGGTGGATATGAGAATCACTGAGAAACTAAAATCGAATGATTCGGTGCAGAACGAGAATCCATAGGCCATGAGACAACTTCGTATGACCCCTCCCCGGCCGCCTTCTAGACGATATCATTGTGACCGGTTGCACTGCTATTTGCGGCCGGGTGGCCCACCATTTAGGGCTTGTTGAAAAAGTTGTTGTGTTTGAGGGATGGGGATTAATTCTTGGGGGTATGCAATCACGACGTCAGCAGAATCAGGGACGGCTGGTCCTCGTT
>JAOUEU010000038.1 GCA_029858555.1 Candidatus Zixiibacteriota bacterium | reverse complement strand
TCCAGTAGGCGTTGTTGATGTATACGGAGTCGTGCACGTTCACCATAAGACTGTGGCCGTCATCGTCGTAGCTGTTCCGGCCGAAAGTGTCCCAGAAATAGGCCACCACCAGGTCGGCATTGAAATGTCCGGAAACAGCCGCCTTCTGACCCACGTTGTCGTCCCAGACTTTGTCCCCGTCAGGGTCGGTTGAAATCGGACCACCGTCGTAATAGTCCTCGTACGTATTGATGACGGCGTTTCTGGTGGTGTTAATCATCTTGTATTGGGTGCCCTGCAGGTAAATCGGAAAAGTCTGAGTCACGTTGTGAACATCGGGACCCGAACCCGTGTCGGGACCATCGAAGTGAATATCGCTGAACTTGTGCAGAATAACGCCCGTCTGAGCATCGACAAAAACGAGCCAGCGCACCGCCCCGCTTCTCGTGCCGGTCACCGTCACCAGTTGCGCCAGGCGGGGCTCGCCGTCATTGGGATAGATGACCAGCCTGGCCTCCGTCTGCAACTCGTCAGGGGAATACTGATCTCTCAACTCGGCCACGGCTGTCGCCCCGGCCTCGGCTTCCGCGATGGCCGGGCTTGTCGACAGGGCCGGGGTCGGGATAGTCTGTCCCCCGACCAGGTATATCGTCTGCTCGTCCTGGAAGTGTACAATCGTCTGGCATCCCCACACCGGCAGACCCTCATATACCTGCTGGAAGCGAAGATGCGTCCGGCCGAACCTGTCGGTTTTTTCCGAAAGCAGCTCGAGTTCGTTGCCGGGGCTGGCCATCCGGAAGGCTTCCGGTCGACTGGCGATAAAGGCCAGCGTCTTGTCCAGCCTGGTGCCCGAGGCCGTGATGATAAAATTGCCGGAAATCATCTCCGCCGTTCCGTACTGGGAGTGGAACATGATGCGTTCGGGTTGCGGGGCACGGCTGGCTGCCACCTGTTGCGATGCCGCGAAAATCGGCACGGCCATCACACTCAGGAAGACCGCCGCCGTAAAGAGAGAGATTATTAGACGATGCACTGCTACTCCTTTCTGTATCTGAACCTAATCGTAAGAACCGATTTGATGCAAGCGATGTTCCGCCCGGCCTTCCCCCTGTCGCCCAGGAGCGACAGGAGAGCGAAAATAGCGGCCCGGCGTCACACGGCCCGGATGTAATACACGATGCCCAACCTACCGGAAGTATAACAAAATATATCCAATTAGCAAGGTTCTTTTCCCCGCCAAAATGGACTAACAGCATCCCCAATGAGACTCTTCGGAGATACCTCGCCACAGAGCGCTGGTTTGCCGCCCTGGCTCACATCGCAACGCCCCAACGATTTCCGCCGGACCTTACGGGCACGGTTTGGGCTCCGGCCCGGTCGGAATGCCGAAAAGCCACGTCAGAAAATAGGTCACATCAGATATGTTGACTTTTCCATCGGCGTTCACATCGCCCTCCTCCCAGCACGGCGGTTCCGGGCCGGTCGGTATCCCGAACAGGAACGCCAGTAAATACGAGACATCGGAGATATTGGCTTTGTCCTCGCCGTCGTTGTTGGCGTCACCGCGAATGCCCGCGCAACAGGCGAGGCCGATCTCACTCCTTATTTCCTGGGCCGACAGCGCCTGCCTGAAAAGCTTCACCTCATCGATGGTTCCCTCAAAAACATCGCCGCTGCCTTTCCCGATGATTATCGGGCTCGTATAAGCAGTGTTCAGGTCAACCGCCATCGTGTATGGAAAGCTGGGATCAAGCGCACCGTTGAAATATATTCTAACGACTCGGCTATCAAAGGTAATAGCGAGGTGGATCCACTCGCCGACGCTGACAGCGTCCGTGCTCAGGGGCGAGTCCCGCCACCCGCCGTTGTAATAAGCGAAATTGACCCTACCGGAACCCACAATCTGCATCTGCCAGTTGGCGTCACTTTGCCATTCGGGAGTGCGCTTCACAATCGGTCCATAGGTGCCGGAGGATGGCAATTGATTCGGTTTTATCCAGGCCATCAGGGTCAAGGCGGGCGGTCTCAAGATAACGTTGTCGGATATTTCCACGTAATCGTCTATACCGTCAAACTCCAGAGCGTTACCCACCTTCCCCGCCACCCAGGCAGGACCATTGACCAGGATGCCATCATGACCATACCCGCTGGAGTCATGGGCGACACTGCCGGTCGATTCGTCGAACTTCCAGGAACCGACCAGGTCGCTTTGTTCGACTTCGCGCAAAATCTCTGCTTCAGTAAGAATACCGTCGAACACTTTGATTTCGTCAATCAACCCGTCAAAGTTCTGGTAACCGCCCGAATGTCCACCCAATTTCAAGGTTGTAGCCCATGACCGGGGCGCTACCGGCCCGATTTCGGTTGAAGCTATTTCGTAGCCGTCGCGGTAAAGCTTTAGCTCATTGCCATCCCAGACACCGGCCACGTGCTGCCACTGACCGAGACTCAAAGCCCCGTCGCCTGACTCGAGCGGATGCTCACCGCGGGCGTGGTCCTCGAAATTCACCCTCTGTCTCCCCATCTCAGAAGCATCCGTCTGCAGGACATAGTTGGGCCAACGATCTATAATATTCAGGAAATCAGCATGCCAGGCCTCCGGGTAGATCCACGCCATGATGGTGAACGGCGCGGGAATGTCCAGACTTGCAGAGTTGGGAACCGAAACGTAGTCGTCGATACCGTCGAAGTGCAAAGCCTTACCGGCATGGCCATCCGCCCAGACCGGCCCGTTAATCAGCGCGCCCGTGTTACCATAACCGCTGGCATCGTTGGCGACGGTGCCGGTCCCCTCATCGAGCGGCCAGTAACCGACAAGAAGAGCGGGCACACCGTCGCAAGCGTCACCGGCGCCGTCCAGGTCCCTGTCTTCCTGGCCGGGGTTATAGACATATAGACAATTATCATGATAATCGTTAACCCCATCCCCGTCCGTATCCGGTCCTTTGCCGCTCAATTCAACATCGTTCTTGAATGTCACCACCGTGTGCAGGTCAGTGATCGAATCGGTGAAACAGACATACTGTTCACTGGTGTGCCGCGTGTTCATGTTGTAGAAAAGTTGCCCCGGATTGAACCCGCCGGTCGGCCAGTCCCGGGTCGGGTAGACCCAGGTCGGGTTATCCAGGACGTAAGCGCCGACGAAATCCGTGCCGCTGGTCGTGTTGGCATCGGTCGTCGTCGTTACGTTGGCGCTGTACCAGGCCGCCGCGCCGTCGATGTTGGCCTGAAGTTCTGCCACACCGCCGTCGTAGGTGGTCGAAAGAGCCGTGTAGAAGTACAACGTGTCGGGAATGTCGTCCGCTTCCTCGTAGTCCTTGTAAAACCACTCCAGGAAGGCCAGGCCGCCGTAACGCACGTCGTTATTCAGGCATTCCGTCGTATCATCCTGGTTGTACTCGTAGCCGATCTGGTAAATCAGGTTCCGCGAAGCGTCGAACCCGCACGAATTATCCCGCCCCGAGTCGGACGGGATGTCCCAGTCGATGGCTTCACCCAGCGAAAGACCGTCATGGGTCGCACCATCGTAGGAGTAGACCTTCAGCTTCTGAATCACGAAGCAGGCATCGGAAGCCTTCGGCGCATATAACGTCTTCTCGAAGGCTATGCTGGTATCGTTCGTCGTGAAGACACCGGTGTAGAACGCGTAGTACGTACCCATATCGGTCACCGGCGTGTGGTAGTCCACAGAGCGAAAACCGTTCTCGCTGAGGAAACCGTCGCTGTATATCGAGAAATTGGCCAGCGTATCATTGCCGTCAATCCAGCCAATCACCGGTGAACCGTCATAGAGGTAAACGTCGGTTTCGCCCGGAATCGTGTCCACCGTATCGCAGTCGATGGACCAGTAGTCCAGATTAACCTGGCCACGACCCTGGTTGCCCATGTTGCCGTTTGAAGATACCGTCAGGGCGAAGCAACCCGTCGAAATAGTATCCCAGACAGGGGTATAGATCGTGTCGCCGACATAGAAGCTGAAGTTAACAATATCGGGGCTCGACGGGGCGTTCGACGTAAACGTGATTTTACCCGTGACAAGCCGAACGGTGCCGCTGCCGTCGTCGACGACCACGCCGCCCTTGTTGAGGTTAAAGTACCCGTTGAGAACGTTGCCAAGACCGGCCGGGACCGACCCGCCCGCTCCAAAGGTGTGACCCAGCCAGGTCGACGGACCGTGCGTCACCTGAACCGCCGTCGTGTAACTGAGCGCTACGTTGCCGGAGTTCTCAAGCACTACCGGCGTGTCAACCTGCGTGCCAAACTTACCCCACGCCGGGTACTCGATCACGTTCGGTGTGATGTTGAACAGAGGCGCCGGAATCGGCTCCACGCAGGGGACGCGGATCCAGTGAACGTCCGCCAACTGCCAGGTGCCTTCGTCCTGAGGAATACCACCCGCATCGGGGTCATTGATCCACTGGATATCAAAGTAGTAATTCCCGCTGTAAGGCACCACCGTGCCCGCCGACGGGTCAACCACCTGAGCACCCTGCCACCTCTCGCCTTCAAGGTTCTGTCGGCCGTAACGTACCATCGACGGCCAGTGGTCGGACTCACACGGGCCGCCAGCACCGGCAGCCGAGTCACAACCCGAACTGTAGGAGTTCGTCAGGTTACGGGCCTCGTCCCAGGTCAGACCGCTGTCGGCCGACACCGCGATCCAGAGGTCACCGTTGGCCGAACCAACCACGTCCGAACCGTCAAGGCCGCGCCGGGCACAGTCGTCCTCGATACCGTGCGGAATGTCATTGAACTGCACCCACAAAACATACAGACGACCCTGGCACTCAGAAACCGTCATCTTCGAAACGTTCATCTGCCAGGCACCGCCGTTACAGGTCGTCTGATCCCACTCGGCGTTATGCACCGTCCGAATGTAGGGAAGATCTTCCGACCAGTGGAAAATACGGCAGTCAAAACCGATCTGACCACCCGTGTTGGCGTCAGCCGGCCAGACCCGACCCGACCAGACAATATGCAGGTTCTCGCCGGTCGTGATCAGCGCCGAAAGGTCCGCATAGGGACGATAGCCGGACTCGCCATCGACGTTACAGGTCACGTTGACGCGGTTGTGCCACGAGGCGCCCTGGTCAAGAGAGATTTGATAATAAATGTCGTTGTCCATCTGCGAAAACGGCTGCTCGCCCGAGTTGGTATCGCAGGTCGGTGAACCGGACAGGTTAGCCGTCCACACCAGGGCCACCTTGCCGGTGACGTCGGAGCAGGCGATATCCTGCGATAGGTCATAAATAGTATCGATGCAATACGGTGGGTAATCCCACTCGCCACTGCCGTCAGTACCTACCTGGCGGAAGTAGTAAATGGCTTGAGGATCACCGGCATTAAGCTCTGCAACTTGGGCGATCACGTGCAAAACCGTATCGGGAGTCGTCTCCTGGTAGCGGAACTTGGGCCACCTCACTTCTTGGCCGATCGGACCGCCGTACTCCATGACCGAGTCCGGCACGCGGGTGATAAAGAAACCAAAGAACTGGGCAAACTCATCGGCGTCCCAGTAGAATTGAGGTGCAAAGGTCTCTCCATGCCTCTCGTGGCCGCCCACCACGGCGCGGTTGTCACCGGTCGCCAGAACACCACCATAGCCGGCCCAGGTCAGGTTGACCGGGACAGAGCTGCCCAGCACGCCGGCGGTGGCGTTGTAATAGTTGTACTGCATCACGCGTGTGCCGGCATTGTTCTCCGGCAGGCGCATCCACGCCATGTGGACACCGACGTCGTGGTCCTCTCCGATATCAATCATCCGGCCCATACTGCCCACGTGCTGCTCGTCGTACCAGGTATTGCCGATAACAACACCCGGCGAGCGATCTGCGGAGAGATTGTCACTCGCCGCTTTCCCCAGCGAGATTTTCGACTCGCCGACGCCCGCCGGGAATTGGCGATGCTCGTCGGGGTAGGGCAAAGTATAGTCCATCACCTGGTAGACGCGCGGATTGACCACCCGCCTCTCCACCGGCGCTTTCGCAGCGGAGGCGGTCATGGCCGCAACAGCAACCAGCACTACCGCCAAAACTATAATTCGTCGCATTTCAAACCTCCATATCGTCCTCACGGCTTATCTCTCCCATATTTAGAGAAACCCGCGTATATTTTGTGTATGTCGCCGGAAGCGCCGGCGGATGGGCCGCATATTGAAGAAATGTGCGCGTAGCACCATAAGAGTGTATTCCAGCAAGCAACAAGGCTCAGTGACTACGGCTATCGTTTGACCACAAAAAAACTCAGAACACAAGACATTTCGGGTCCGCTCTGAAGTGAAGCCCGTCAGGGTGAATGTCTCGTAAAATCAAGATAACGCTTTAGTGCTTTCCCAGCAATGACTTTCTTATCCATAATAAACCGAAAAAGTTGCGATTTGCCGGCCACGAGGCCATCAACGCCCTGCCCCGAACCGGAGCAAAGCAGTAACGCTTTGCCCGGGAATATCTTAATTGACAACCAGAGGCGGTATCGGGATATTGACGGCGATGAAATTCGTCGACTACGTGGAAATCGAGGTTACGGCCGGAAACGGCGGGCATGGCTGTGTCGCCTTTCATACCGAGAAGTATGTCCCCAAAGGCGGCCCCGATGGCGGCGACGGCGGCAGGGGCGGCGATATCGTGGCGGTCGCCGACCCCAACCTGACCACCCTTCTTGATTATCGATACAGGAGCAGGTACAAGGCTCAAAACGGGCAGCCGGGCAGCGGCAATCTCAAGACCGGCAAGTCCGGTGAGGTGACGCGCCTGCGCCTGCCGGTGGGGACGATCGTGACCGACCAGCAGACGAACCAGATCGTCGTTGACCTCGACCGGGAAGGCGCCGAGTGCATTCTTGCCAAAGGCGGCCGCGGCGGCCACGGCAACGCCTGGTTCAAATCGCCCACCAATCAGACCCCCCGCACCGCCCAGGACGGCCGCCCCGGGGAGAGCCGAAAACTTTCGCTGGAGCTCAAACTTCTGGCCGATGTCGGACTGGTGGGGCTACCGAACGCCGGCAAGTCAACCATCCTGGCGGCGGTCTCCGCCGCCCGACCCAAAATCGCCGACTACCCGTTCACCACCCTGTCCCCGGTTCTGGGCATAGTCCGGCTGCGCGAGTTCAAATCGTGCGTGATGGCCGATATTCCGGGACTCATCGAAGGCGCCGCCGAAGGCAGGGGACTGGGCCACCAGTTCCTCAAGCACATCCAGCGGACGGGACTGCTCGTCTACGTTATCGATATCAACGATACAGATATTAAAGAAACATTGCGGGTGTTAAAAGATGAGTTGGACCGCTTCGATCCCGGTCTTTCCGGAAGGCCCTCGCAGGTGGTCATCACCAAGATCGACACCGTCAGCGAAAGTGATTTAAAAGCTATTTCCAAAAAACTTCCTGACGACTATATTTATATCTCGGCCGTGGCCCGAATGGGGACGGATAAATTCATTCTGGAGATTGAGAGGAAACTTGACCGGCAGCGAGCTTAAAGAACGATTGGTCGACACCATCGCGCTGCTCAGTATTGCCGGGGTCGGTCGGGGACGATTCAACCGGCTCGTCGCGGCGTTTGGATCACCCGCCGAGGCGTTGTCGGCTTCCATCGATGATCTGGAGACGACCGACGGCATTTCCCGGACCATCGCCGGCCAGATAAAGGACGGCTATGACGGACAAAAGGCGCGCCAGACAGCCGCCCGCATCGTCCAACTGGGCTGGGCGGTGCTCTTCCCGGACCACCCCGAGTATCCTCAAGCGCTTTTGACAATAGCCGACTATCCGCCGCTTCTGTTCCGCCTGGGCGAGCCTTTCAAAAGCGAAGACAAATCCATAGCCATCGTCGGCACCCGCCACTGCACTGAAAAGGGACGCCTGTTTACACTGGAGCTCGGCCGCTCTCTGGCCCGGGCCGGGATAATCGTCATCTCGGGCATGGCCGAGGGCATCGACTCGGCGGCCCATGCCGGTGCCCTTGAAGAGGGCGGCAGAACGGTTGCCGTGTGGGGCAATTCTCTGGATATAGTCTACCCGCCCGCCAACAAAGGTCTCGCCGCCAAGATCATGGCCAACGGGGCCGCCTACTCGGAGTACCTGCCCGGAACCAATCCCGACCGTTCCACCTTTCCCGATCGCAACCGGCTCATCTCCGGCCTCGCCGACGGTGTCGTGGTAGTCGAAGCCGGGCGGAAATCGGGAGCTTTGATCACGGCGCAGCATGCTCTCGAGCAGGGACGTGAACTTTTTGCCGTACCCGGCTCTCCCCACGCTCACATGAGTGAGGGGACCAACGCTTTGATTAAAAAGGGGGCCAGGCTGA
Source organism: Candidatus Zixiibacteriota bacterium (assembly GCA_029858555.1). Taxonomy (GTDB): domain Bacteria; phylum Zixibacteria; class MSB-5A5; order GN15; family FEB-12; genus DAOUUR01. Next base: position 10,427 of record JAOUEU010000038.1, on the reverse strand, counting down.
TAACCGGTCTCGATGACATCTTCGAGGAACTGCCACGGCTCAAGGGAGAAGTGATATCAAAGAAATTCCGCCAGATGCCCGACATGACGGAGACGGAGAAGAGCATTGTCTCTTTGTTTTCCGACGGCTGCCTGCAGATCGACCAGATAGCGCGAGACGTGCAAATCCCCGTTCCGGAACTTATGGGATTCCTGCTGGCTCTGGAGATGAAAGGCGTGATTCGGGAACTCTCCGGCAAACGCTTCGCCCTGTGTGAAACATTCATATGATCAAGAAAACAGCTCGAATTGTCAATAAACTCGGCCTTCACGCCCGACCGTCAGCTATGCTTGTCACGACGGCATCCCACTACTTATCGGAAGTCTATCTGACCAAAGACAGCCTGAGGGTCAACGGTAAATCGATCATGGGTGTGATGATGCTCGCTGCCGAGCAGGGGACCGAGATCATCGTAGAAGTCAATGGTCCCGACGAAGAGGCGGCTCTCGCGGAGATAGTCAAAGTCATCGAGTCGGGCTTCGGTGAAGACGGCTGATATTCCACTTGCCTTTCGTCTGTTGCATCCTTTATTTTAATAATTCCCGCGCGTGGCGCCCGGGGATAGTGTAATTGGTTTGGCGGCTTTATGTTAAGAAAAAAACAGATCATTCAAGGGACACCCATTTCGGGCGGCATCGTTTTGGGCCACGCCCGGGTCATCCTTCCGGGAAATATCGAGGTCCCGGAGATAGCTGTCCCGGCCTATCGGCTTCGGGATGAGGCCGCCGCCCTCGACCGGGCTATCGAAGAGACAATTGTTGAACTGAAGGCTCTGCGTGAATCGGCCGGAAAAAAAGTCGGCGGACCGGTGGCCCGGATCTTCGATGCCCAGTTGATGATTGCCGGTGACTACGAGTTCCTCAAAACGGTCAAGAGCGAAATAGAGGCCCGCCGCCGCAACGCCGGCTTTGTATACAACTCCCTGGTGATCAACACCACGACGCCACTGAAAAGTTCCGACGACCCGTACATGCGGCAGATGGCCAAGGACATCGAAGCCGTAGCCAGGAAAGTCCTCTCGCACTTGTCCGGCTACAGCAAACGCGACCACAAGTTCGCTCCCAACACTATCCTCGTCGGCAAGTTCTTTTCGCCGGGTGAGGTCCTCAGCTATCGTCAACGGAAAGCCATCGGTTTCCTGGTTTCCGAAGGCGGCACCAACTCCCATATGGCCTTGATTGCCCGGGGCCTTCTGTTGCCGATGGTGGTTGTCCGTCACGGCTGGAACATGGTCCCCGACCACAGCCGGATTATTCTCGACGGCTCCACCGGCACCGTCATTGTCAACCCGACCGATGATGATTGGCAGGAGTACCAGAGGAGAAGGAAACGCCTCGGACCGGCGCTGATCAAGCGCATCAGGAAGTTGTCCCAAATTCCGCCGGTCACCAGGGATGGCAAGGAAATCGGCGTCGGCGCCAACCTCGCCCTGCCGGGGCCGGCCGATGATATTCTCTCGGAGCAGAAGATACCGGTCGGCTTGTACCGCACGGAGTTTCTGTACTTGGCGCACGGCGCCTTTCCCGACGAAGAAACGCAGTACCGGTACTATCAGCAGATTGCCGACAAGTTCGCCGGCACCTCGGTTATCATAAGGACATTCGATCTCGGTTACGACAAACTCTCCACCGAATCGGTATGGATGAGCGAAGACAATCCGGCGCTGGGCTGGCGCGGCATCCGGCCCATGCTGGATATGAGTCCGGTGTTCAAAACCCAGATACGGGCCATACTGCGGGCATCGACGCGCAAAAACATCAAGATTATGCTTCCCATGATAACGGAGTTGGGCGAGCTGGAGAAAGCCAGGAAACTGATAGCGCAGGTGAAGTTTCGGCTGCGCAAGGACGGGCTCTCGTTCGACCCCGATATCAAGTTAGGCATTATGGTGGAGGTGCCCTCGGCGGCTATGACCGCCGACGCGCTGGCCCGCAAGGTTGATTTCATGTCGATCGGGACCAACGATCTGACACAGTACACGCTGGCGGTTGACCGCATGAACAGCCGGGTGGCCCATCTGTACAGTGCCTTCCATCCGGCCGTTCTGAATTTAATCAAAATGACGGTCGAGGCCTGCAAGAAACATGATATCCCGGTCTCCATTTGCGGTGAGGTAGCCGGCGACATCCTGGCCCTGCCGCTGTTTGTGGGCATGGAACTGGATATGCTCTCTATGAACCCGAGCCGGATCTTCGATTTCTGCCGCGCCGTGCGAAAGATCGACTCAAGACTGGTACGGCACATCGTTGGATCGGTCATGGCGAGCGGTTCGCCAAGCGAAGCACTGCAGAAGCTTGAAAACTTCCGGACCGCCATGGCGCAACAAAAACGCTAAGAATAAAGGGAGATAAATTGTCAATCTTAGATGACGTGGAAAAAATCCGGGCGATCGACCCCGGCAACATGTACAACTGCATTTTTGACCTGCCCGAACAAATAGCCGAGGCTCTGCAGATCGGACGCAAATGGCAGTTCGATGCTGGCGATTTCGCCGATGTCAAGAATATCGTGGTCATCGGTATGGGTGGCTCCGCCATCGGCGGCGACCTGGTCCGTTCTTACCTGTCGTCAAGGCTGCTCACGCCGATCCAGATCTGCCGGCACTATCAACTCCCGGAATACGTCGACGATGAAACCCTGGTTATTGCCTCCTCTTACAGCGGAAATACCGAAGAAACCCTCTCGGCCGTCAACGATGCCCTTAACCGCAAGTCGATGATTGCGGCTATCAGCACCGGCGGTCTGCTCAACGATGTCGCCAAGCTCAATGACATCCCGTTCGCTCTGCTTCCGCCCGGTCTACAACCCCGGGCTGCCCTGGGTTATTCGATGGTGCCGGTGCTGGTTTTTCTGGAGAGAATAAACCTCATTTCCGACGTGACGGATGATATCAACGCCGTTGTATCCCGGCTGCAGGAGTTTCGCGAAAACTACATCGAGGACCTCCCTACCAAGGTCAACCTGGCCAAGCAACTGGCCGAGAAACTGCATGGTAGAATTCCCATTATCTATTCGGGTCCCACTCTCACCGACGCCGTCGGTCTGAGGTGGAAGGGACAAATATGCGAGAACAGCAAGACGCTGGCCTTCGTCAACCAGTTCGCCGAGTTCAATCACAACGAACTGGTCGGTTGGTCTGACCCCGTCAAGACACACGCCGAACATCTCGTGGTCGTCATGCTGCGCGATGCCGACGACCATCCGCAAATCAGAAAACGCATGAACCTTGTCCAGGAGATCATCGAGAAACAACAGGTACCGGTAATAGAGGTGCATTCGAAAGGGGAGCATCCCCTTCAGCGCATGTTTTATCTGATCCAATTGGGTGACTTTACATCCTACTACCTGGCCACGCTGAACGAGGTTGACCCCACACCCGTCGAGGTCATCGAATTCCTGAAGAAGATGCTGGCCGAGAAGAAAATGGTTGTCTGATATTCGCTTGATGATTACCAGAGACGCCAATGTCGAGGAATTGGTGAAGGCTTACCAGGGACTGGTAGGCTTTCTTATTGAGGAGGGTCTTCCCTGCGTTATATGCGGCGAACCGTTCTGGGGCTCCCTCGAAGACCTGGCCTTGCAGAAAGGATGGGATGATGACCGGATCGATCAACTGGTCGGCCGGTTAAACGCCCGTTACCAATAGTCCGGTCTATAGCCTCCGGCAACGGCGTCGAAATGGGAATACCGTTTCCGGCCGCGGAATCGATATTCCGCTGGTAACCACCAACCCGGATCGTACGGACAAACAGGAGCACAGCCGGTGACTCAACAGAACAGTTTTCACAATTATTGTCCGCCGCTCGCTCTCGCCGCTTACTTTCTGGTTATAGCCCTTTTCGGGCTGGCCTCACTGCTGCCGGACTATCGCGCCTGGGGAATCAAGCCCTGGGCGTACTATCCCTTCCTTCTCCCGGCTGTGTGTTTTGCCATCGGTGTTGCCATGCCTCTCGTGCTCTTGAGGCTCAGCCGCCAGAAGTATGATGGATCCGCATCTTCGAGCGCCGACGGTTTGAGCTCCGCTTACCTCTCGACGACTCTGCTGATAAGCGTGGCTCTGGGCCTTTCGTTTTACTTTATGCGGTCACAGACACACTTCCTGGGCGACGGTTACCAGATTCTGGCCGACATGGCCCAGGACCGCCCTTTCCTGAAAGTGACCGAACGAGGTGAGATCCTGGCGCACCTGTGGCTGAAGACTATCATCGGCGCCGACGGCGAGCGGGCCGCTTTGTTATGTTACCAATGGATTTCCATAGGCGCCGGTCTGTGTTACCTGGCAGCGCTGTTGTTTTTCGCGCGCACTTTATTCGACCGTCTGATCGACCGCCTGTTATTCGTTCTCGGCCTGGCCTCCGCGGGGCACGTGCTGTTGTTTTTCGGGTACGTGGAGAACTACTCCTTGTTTGTCCTCGTCGTGACGCTCTATACTCTTACGGGGCTGCAGATAGCTCAAGGGAAGTGGAGTCGATGGTTGGTGTTACCGTTTGTCGCTCTGGCGATATTTTTTCACGTCCTCGGCATCACTCTCATTCCCAGTGCCCTGTACCTGGTCCTGTCGGACACGAGAGCGGGTCGAATGCTTTCTGCTGTCCCGGCGTACGGCCGATGGCTGGCCGGTTTGCTGGTTGCCGCAGTCGCGGGCGCGGTGTTTTACCATTACTACTCGTCCAGCCTCTTCTTTCAGATGGCCCTGGTGCCCCTTTTCGAGAACCGCTTCACCATAGAAGGTTACACGCTTTTCTCGTTCAATCACCTGAGCGATTGCCTGAACCTGCTGATGCTTCTGCTGCCCGGCATACCGGTGCTTCTGGCGGCGCTGGTGATGCTGCCAAAAGGCGAGCGACCTGCCGGGGGCGCTGCCCGCTACCTCGCGCTGCTTATTATCTCCACGGCCGGGGCGGTGTTTGTCCTTGACCCCAAGCTGGGGATGCCTCGGGATTGGGATCTGTTTTCCTTCGCCGGCGTTCCGCTGGCGGCGGCGTTTTATTTCCTTGTTTTGAAGAATCCGCATGTCGCGCGCGGTTGCCGTATCGCCGCTCTGCTGGCGGTGGTGCTGGGATTTTTCTCGCTTATGCCCCGGGCCGCAGGCCTTAGTGTGCCCGCGGTCGCCCTGGGGAATTTCCAGAGCTATCTCGGCTATGATAAGATAAAGAACCGGGGCGGCCGGCACCTGCTGATCAAGTACTACCGCGAACACGATGACCAACAAACAGCCGACCTCGAGCTCGACCGCTGGCAAAAGGATTTTCCGGAAGTGACGTTGGCTACCTACGGCAATCAGCTTGCCGCCGAGGGCCGGACCGAGGAGGCCATCGCCGTCAACAAAAGCGCCGTCGTCATCAACCCGATATTCTGGGTCTCTTACTCGAATATCGGCGTCTATTATATTGGACTGCGGCAGTACGATAGCGCCGCTGTTTATCTCGAGATAGCCAACGGCGTGAATCCCTTTAACACTCGCATCCTGAACAATCTCGGCTATGCCTACACGCATCTGGGTAAATTCAACAAGGCTGAAGACGTCCTGCTGTATTCGCACACTCTGGACACGGCCAATATCGAGCCTGTTCTGAACCTGCTGCAACTCTACAAGACAACTAACAGGCCGGAGGAATTCCACGAATTTCTTTTTATGGCGGCCGGGCGCGATGGCGCCCCGGCCCTGGTCCACAAAGAGGTTGGCGACTACTGGCTCAATCTGGCCGAATTCCGCAAAGCGGCGGCCGCATATGAAACCGCCCTCAGACTGGGTTTCGACTCGACCGTTATACTCGAGCTGAGGATGAACTTCCCCCAGTTGAATCAACCCGGTGAGTAGAAAGGATTCTCGCGTGCGGCCGGTTCTGACCCTGATACTATATTACCTGACACTGCTCGTGTTCCTGGCGGCCGCTTTCCTGCCGGATCATCGCATCTGGGGAGTAAACCTCTGGGCATATTTCCCCAATATTGTTCCCCTCGCTCTGTTTGCCGCCGGGGCGCTGGTGCCTCTTGCCGCCGTGCACCTCGTGAAGGGCAACGACGGGCCGCCCGGACAGGAGACAACCGAAGGAGCAGGATCGCGATCATTCTGGTTCTCCGCGCTGGCCATTGTTGTGTTGTCGGGCCTGGCTTTCTACCTGCTGCGGGCGCGCATGCACTTTCTGGGTGATGGTTACGCCCTCCTGGCTAACCTGACGGCTGACACGCCCCAGGTCAAAGTGCGCAATCTCGGCGGCTCTCTTATCAACGGTTGGCTCTACTCGGTCCTGCCCGGCGCGCCGGAGAGCCGCGCCCTGCTGAGTTACCAGATCAGTTCCATCTCCGCCGGTATCGCCTTTCTGATTACAGCCGCCGTGTGTGCCAGACGGCTCTTCGTATCAATGGCCGACCGCCTCCTTTTTATTTTGGGGCTGGCGTCCGGCGGGTACATGCTGCTCTTCTTCGGTTATGTCGAGAACTACGCCTGGTTTATTACGGCTGTCCTGTTGTACGGATTGCTGGGTCTTTTGATATCCCGGGGAGCCGTCCCCCGTTGGGTCATCCTGCCCGCCCTGTGTTTTTGTCTTTTCTTCCATATCTTCGGCGTAGCGCTGGTCCCGAGCGCCATCTACCTTCTGCTGTCGCACACCAGGTTTTCGAATGCCCTGGCAGCGCTCGGACGCCCCTTCAAACCGGTCATTGCCCTTGCTGTAGTCGTCACCGCCGCCGTGGTTTTCTACCACTATTACACCACCAGCTATTACCTGCGTTTTTCACTGGTGCCTGTCGTGGCGGACCGGTTTACGGCTGAAGGTTACAGTCTGTTCTCGCCGAAGCACCTCGTCGACTACGTGAATCTCCTGATACTCCTGCTGCCCGCATTATTCCTGATGGCGGCGCTGCTTTTGCGTTCTGCCGTGAGAAAAATCTTTCGCATCCGTGAGTATCGATTCCTAGCGGTAATGTCTTTCTTTGCGCTGGGAACTACGTTTGTCTTCGATCCCCACCTGGGGATGCCGCGCGATTGGGACCTCTTTGCCTTCTGCGGCGTACCGGTGGTGCTGTTCTTTTATTATCTCCTGACCGAACGAGACGGCAGCATCGCCAATCAAAGACTGGTGGCCGTGCTGGCCATTGGCATAGGCCTATTGTCGGTTTTGCCGCGCGCCGCCAGCCAGGTTGTTCCCGAGGTCGCCATCGCGCATTTTCACAACTACGCTTCTCTGGACAAACTGAAAAACAGTAACGCGCGGGCTACACTCATCAGGTACTACCGCAACATCGGCGACAGCGCCAAAGCCCATGATGAATCCGATCGGAGGTACCGCGATTTCCCGGAAGAGAGCATTGCCGCTCGCGGCAAGACCCTCTCCAAGGAGCGGCGTTTTGACCAGGCCATTCCACTTTTCCGTAAGGCCATGGAGGTGAATCCCATCTATTATCACGCCTACTCCAATCTCGGTGTCTGTTTCCTGGAACTGCGCCAGTACGACAGCGCCGTCATGTACCTGAGTATCGCCGATGGCCTCAACCCCCATGGCAAGTACGTCATTACCAATCTTGGGGCCGCCTTGATGGCCGTCCATGAATACGACAGAGCCAGAAACCTGCTCGAGGAAGCCATCAGCCTCGACAGCACCCTGATGCTGGCGTACTACTTCCTGGCGCAACTCGACCGGAGAACGGGCGATGAAGATGGTTATTACAGGAATCTGATTATTGCCGCCTCGGATCCTGAGGTCGAGTGGGCGGTCCTGAAGGAGCTCGGCGATTATTATGTACGCAAGCAGAAATACCCGCAGGCCCTGCGAGTTTTCCGGGCCGCCGAGCAAAAAGGCCTGGATACCACCTACCTTCAGCAACTGCGCATCCGCTATCCCCAACTCGGTCCATGATAGATTCATTCAACAGTGGGTCAACGCACGAATAAACAACGAGTTACTCCCTGTCCCGGGCTATTTCGAATCGGCACGATATCGCCGGCCCCCGGCCTTTGATGATTTTCAAAAAAACGGCGTAACACTCTGCGGGTTTGTGGATTAGACGGAAATGGGTTCGTTTTGTCGTTTTTTATTTCGCGCTGTGTCGATCTTGTTGCGAATTTGCACGTCGTCATCTTTCGCTCGGGATATGATACTCCATTAGAGAAAGAACAGCAGGCAAACAGCGCTGCTATCGTAGTGATTTCGTGAACGGACTATTCTTTGTCCGGTTCATCGAACAAGTCGTTGTTTGTGGATGGGGCTTTCAGTGGCTTGCGCATCCGGTCGGGCACTTCCGGGAGTTCCTCGGCTGAGAGACAGTTAGCCGCCTCGGCGTGGAGAGAGCCCCCCGACACTTTCAGGCAAGCGTAAGTGCTTGCGCATATTTCAATTGACAGAACAGATGATTATTGCTATCTTGAGGGAGGTAGGGAGTTGTGTCCATCCCCACGTCACATCCCACCACCCTACATCCGCCAGACATGAAAAAAGACCAGACGAATAAGCATTTTCTGGACCTAAAACCAAGGAGTGTACCATGAAAGGCTTAGTTTTTGTATTGGCCGTGGGGCTGATACTGACCGGAGCGTTGTATGGGGAAGCTTTCTCAAGAAACACCCCATACGACTATGTCGATCCCTCCAGAGTCGGACCTAATGACGACCACCCGTGGGGTGGTGATCAGGACGACGGAGACGACTCGAACGATCCCAATAGTCCCAAGAGTTTCTCACATGATATGGCCTCGGGCATCGCGCCGCTTGATTTCATCATTCAGTTGTTCTTCGAGAGAATGATTTCGTACTCGAACTCCCGGTCGGGTACCATCTCTCCCGCTGAAACCCATTACCCCACACGGCACCGGGTGGAAACGATCGGGCAAGGTTTCAACCTTAACGGCCCCTCCAAGGATCAGCAAGACTAAATCTTAAGGGTAGTTACGATGAGGACAATTAACCAACAAGGCACCGATTATCCCGCCGCCATGCTGCATTACATTACGGCCCTGGTGGAAAGACGGGATTTTGCCGGCGCGATCAGGTATTACGAGCTCAATCGCAGTACCATCGAGCAGGCCGGCCGGTCACCCGCAGGAGCCATCCTGCACAGGGCGGCCGGAGCCTATGCTTCCTTATCGAATTACCCCGCAGCCTTGAAGACCGCCAGGATGGCTCAGAATTTACTGGCTGGAGAAGGAGACAATCTTCAGCTGGCCGAGCTTTTCCTGACATTGGGAGGGATTCTTCGAGATTCGGGTGACGTTAAGGAAGCGGAAAAGGCACTGCGCGATGCGGAATCAATCTTCCGCCGCAACGATTGCATCGAAGGCCAGAGTCGGGCCCTCAACGGCCTGGCCGGCCTCTTTTTCAGACAACAGGATTATCACAATTCGCTGTCCGTCTTGATGGACGCGATAGCCATCGCCCGTCGGCTTGGCGACAAAAAGAAGCTGGCCTTCATGATGGGCAATATCGGACGTATTTACACCTTTATCGGCAGCTTTGCCGAGGCGCGCAAACACATCCAGATCAATATCGACCTATCGAATGAGTTGCGCGACTGGACCGAAGCGGCCCGCGCCTATCTCTCGCTGGCCTATGTTCATATCCAGACCGGGGAGTATGCGCAGGCCCAGGCCGCCCTTGAAAAGGCTTACCCTCTTATTATCGAACAGCAGAACCGGCGCGACGAAGTCATTTACATGACTTACCTGGGTGAATTGTACTACCGTAGCGGTCAGTTGGACGATTCCAGGAACATTCTTGAGAACGCTCTGACGCTGGCGGACGAGATTGCGCCCGGCACTACTCTTGCCGGTCGGGCCATGCGCCACATGGCCGAGCTTTACCTCCGGCTCGAGAACTTCCGGAGCGCCCAGCGCTACGCGTCGCTGTCATTGGTGATAATGGAGAAGGCCGCCGACAAGGTCGAAGCCGGGGCACTGTTGAGAATCAAGGCCCTGACAGCCCAGGCCGCCGGTCGGAAACAAGAAGGTCTTCGCTGTTTCGCCAGGGCGCTGGACTTGCTGGCCGAATCCGGAGTACGGTTCGAGCATGCCGAAGCTCTGGTGGCGGCCGGGTCTTCATGCCTGTTTGGCCCGCGACAGCGGATAAACTATCTCTTCCGGGCCCAGGACTTTTACGCGCACAACCAGGTGAGCCGAAGACTCAACGAGGTTGAGAAACTGATTGCCGCCATCGAGCCGACCGCCTCCCAAAAGTCGGTGGTCGGCGTATCGGCCGGAGCCAGGGCCGCCGACGCTAAGGACTTCCTGACGGACAACGCGGCCATAAGGCGCTTCAAGTCGCAGTTGCCGCTGATTGCCGGGTCCGATCTGCCGGTTCTTCTGACCGGTGAGACCGGTGTGGGCAAAGATCACATGGCGCGCTATTTCCATTCCATCTGTCGGCCCGGCAGGCCGTTTGTCGCGGTAAATTGCGC
>JAOUEU010000037.1 GCA_029858555.1 Candidatus Zixiibacteriota bacterium | reverse complement strand
CAGTAAAAGAAAAGCCGAGTCCACCAGTAACTCCCAGATCGACTCGGCCCAGTTTTCAAGGAAAAGTAACACGGCTGCCAAAAGCTAATTGGTTTGCTTATCCAACTCCTGTAGATACGCCCGGGCGGTCTCGGCGGCCCGTCCGTCGGGCTCAAGCTCGAGATATCGGCTCCAATAGACACGCGCTGAGTCTTTCTGATTGAGGCCGAAATGAACGATTCCGAGGTTGAAGTTGCAGATACTGTGGCCCGGGGTCTTCTCAAACACGATCCGTAACTCCTCCAGGGCACGCTGCGGCAGGCCCATACCGAAAAGACAGGCCCCCAGGTCAACCCGCACATCGGGTGAAGAGCCGTCTATGGCCAGCGCCCGCTTGTAGCATTCGGCCGCAATCGGGTAATTTGCCTGATCCATCAACTGGTTGCCCGTTGCCACCAGACCTTTGTAGTCGGTCGGCAGGTCGCCCAGCCCGGCCGTCATACCTTCCACATTCCCTTCGCCGTGTGGGCTTTGGGTCTGTGTCGGGTTTACAGGGGCAGCGTCCGGCTTCTTGAAAATAAAGTAACCCGCCGGCACAAGCACGATCAGGGCCAGTATCACCAGCGTGTCGCGTCTGACGGTTTTGCGCCCGGTCTGCACCTGTTTTGAATTGCCGGCGCCGTTTTTTCCCGAAGTCAGCGAGGCTCCGCACTCGGGACAGAATTTCGCCTTAACCGGCACCTGTGCCGAGCAGTCGGGACATTTCTTATTTGTCATTCAATTTCTCCAATTCTCTACAAGCAATTGAACCCAATATAGGCCCAATTAGTTTCCAGGCAAATACTAATTGCGGCCACGGCAAATGGACAGGTGACATTTGTCCGCCAATTTACTATAATCAATAGGCTTATTCTAGAAAAACCACATGAAAGGGCAAAAATGAACAAGCTTCGGACCGCACTCTTTTTTAGTGTCGCATTTATAATCGTCTGTGCCGGCGAGCCAGTCCGGGCCGAGTATATCATTACAGCGGATTCGATTTACCGACATATTGCCGTTCTGGCTCATGACTCCCTCGAAGGACGCCAGGTAGGCGAAATCGGGGAGCAGAAGGCCGCCAGATATATTCAGGAAATATTCACCGCGGCCGGGCTTGAACCGAAAGGCGCCGACGGCGGCTACCTGCAGCCCTTCGATTTTGTCAAAAGAATAGACCTGGGCGAGAACAACCGTCTGACAGTCAACGGAACAGACTTCCGGCTGAACGAAGAATTCGTCCCGATGCAGCAATCGGCCAGCATAGTGTTCGACTTTCCCGAAATCGTCGATGTCGGTTACGGCTTCGAAATAGACGACGATGATGGTGTTTACAATGATTACGAGGGTAAAAACGTCGCCGGCAAAGCGGTTCTCATAAAGCGCTACGGCCCTGTGTCCGAGGACAGCACGGGTATCGATTTCGACAAGTATTCGACCATCACCGACAAGGTCAACGCGGCTCTGGGCCACGATGTGGCCGGCGTCTTTCTTATTACGCCTGAGGAACACGACGACACCATGCTGACCGCCGGGCCGGTGCACATAAACCCCAAAGACGTGCCTGTCATCTGGCTCAGGCGCAAGGGACTTCAGAAGCTGGGGCTCGATTTGGCCGCGCCGGAAATCATCTCGGCGGCCGGGCAGACCGAGCTGTACAAAACGCGCGACACGGGCTACAACGTGGTCGGGTATGTGCCCACCGGGAACGACACCACCGTCATCATCGGGGCCCATTACGACCATCTGGGCTGGGGAACAGCGGCCTCACGCTACACCGGCGAGGAGAAGATGATACACAACGGCGCCGATGACAATGCTTCGGGCACCGCCTGTCTTCTGGAACTGGCGCGGTACTATTCGACGCGGAGAAATATCCAAAACTACTCCACCCTGTTCATTGCCTTCTCCGGCGAAGAGGAAGGCATCCTCGGCTCCACCAATTTCGCCAGGGATATGACTATCGACTCATCGAAGGTGCGGATGATGGTAAATATAGATATGGTCGGCCGCTTGAAGGAGCAGGAGAAAGGCCTGGCCATCTTCGGTACCGGGACGTGCCAAGAGTTCAAGGGTTACTTCGATTCGCTCAGCTATGACGACGTCGAGCTGGTCTCAAAGGTGTCCGGCATCGGCGGTTCCGATCACACGGCGTTCTACAATCGGCATATTCCCGTTCTGAACTTTTTCACCGGGGCCCACGAAGACTACCATAAGCCCAGTGACGACCTGGAGAAAATCGACCTGGAAGGCGCCGCACGCGTGGCCAATATCGTCGCCGACGTGGTTAATCACTTCGACGGATATGGCGCTCCGCTGGTATTTCAGCGGACTAAAAGCGAAGAGGGAGCCAGGCACCGGGCTCGCTACTCCGTCACGCTGGGCATTATACCGGATTTCGTATCCGAGGTCGTGGGGTTGCGAGTGGACGGCGTTTCCCCGGACCGCCCCGGAGACCGCGCCGGCCTGCGCGAGGGTGACATCATAATCAGGATGGGTGAGACTGTCATCGGCGACATATACGATTACATGAGTATCCTGGGCAAGTTTCGCAAGGGTGACAGCACGCGGGTGGTGGTTGAGCGCGGTCAGGACACTCTGCAACTGGAAGTGATTTTCGAATAGACATCTTGAAGCCGGAGCGGCTCCGGCAGGCACGCCGGGCTAATTGTGCTCGACGGTATCGGCTCCCTTGGCTCGAACCACCGAAATAACGCCCTTCACCTTGCGCACCTTGTCAATAATGCGATTGAGGTGCGACAGGCTGGAAACCTCGACGACGAACTTGCCTGCCGCCGTCGTATCCCGTGTGTACATCTCGGCGGCGCGGACGTTGGTATTGATGTCAGCGATGGCCTGGGTGACATCACGGAGCATATTCTTGCGATCTTCCACAATCATGTCGAGTTGGACGACAAAGGACTGGCCGCGGGCGGTGTCCCAGCTGACATCGATCTGGCGTTCCGGGGATTCCTCCTGAAGGTCGATAGCGCCGGGGCAGTCCGCGCGGTGGACGGTCACCCCTCGCCCCCGTGTAATGAACCCCACGATATCCTCTCCGGGGACCGGCTGGCAACACCCGGCAAATCGGAACATCATGTTGTCCATACCGTGCACTTTGATGCCCTTGGTCCCCCGGATGCGTTCGATGACCTTGCCGACGAAACCGGTTTCGGCCTTTTCCTCTTCCGGCACAATCAGATTCAGCAGGGGTCGCGCCGTCATCGAACCGTTGCCGATGGCGGCCAGCAAATCCTCGACCGTTTTCTTGTTGAGCTGTTCGGCGTAGCCCTGAAGCTCTTCGTCATCGGGCATGGCGACGTGCGATTCCTTGAGCTTGCGCTCGACTATTTCACGTCCCAGGGCAATCGACTGGTCCAGCCCCGCTTGCTTGAGCCAGCGCCTGATCTTGGACCGGGCGTTGGATGTCTTCACCAGCTTGAGCCAGTCGTGGGAGGGGGTGCGGTTGGGATTGGTGATGATCTCGACGGTACTGCCGGACTGGAGTTCGGCGGACAGGGGCTGCAGGCGATTGTTGACCTTCGCTCCGGCGCAATGAATGCCGATCTCGGTATGAATTTGGAAGGCGAAATCCAGCGGGGTGGCGCCCTGAGGCAGGTGGATGAGTTTCCCGTTGGGCGTAAAAACGAATATGTCTTCCGTAAAAAGATCGATGCGGAGGTACTCGAGAAATTCCGACGGGTTGGTCATGTCCTTTTGCCATTCCAGCACATCGCGCAGCCACACCATCTGCCGGTCGGATTTGCCCATCATCTGACGGCCCTCCTTGTACAGCCAGTGGGCAGCGATGCCGTTTTCCGCCACGTGATGCATCTGGTGCGTCCTGATCTGGATTTCCACCATGCGGCTGCGCGGGCCGAAAACGGTCGTGTGCAGTGAACGGTAGCCGTTCGGTTTGGGATTGGCAATGTAGTCGTGAAAGCGATTGCCGACGGGCTTCCACATGGAGTGAATGATGCCCAGGGCGTGGTAGCATTCGCGCTCGGTGTTGACTATCAGGCGTATGGCAAACAGGTCGTATATCTGATCGAAGGACACCCCGCGCACTCTTGTCTTGCGGTAGATAGAGTCGAGGTGCTTGGCCCGACCATAAACGGTGGCCTTGATGCCGTCGGCTTCCATGGCCGCTTTCAGGGGCGTCACGACCTCCTCGATGTACGCCTCTCGCTCCTCCTTTTTTTCCTTGATGAGTTGCACCAGGTCAAAATAGACCTGCGGCTCAAGGTACTTGAGAGACAGATCTTCCAGCTCGATTTTCACCCGGGCGATTCCGAAGCGATGGGCCAGCGGGCTGTAGACGTCGTAGGTTTCCCGCGCAATTCGTGTTCGTTTCTCGACCGGCAGGTGCTCCAGGGTCCGCATATTATGCAGGCGGTCAGCCAGTTTTATCAGGATGACGCGGATGTCTTTGGCCATGGACAACAGCATCTTGCGGAAGTATTCCACCTGCTGTTCCTCCCGAGACTCGAATTGCACCTCGCCGATCTTCGTCACGGCATCAACCAGCTCCGCTATCTCGTCACCGAATTCCCGCCGCACTTCCTCGAGAGTGACACCGGTGTCCTCGACCACGTCGTGAATCAGGCCGGCGGCGATAGTGGTGGAATCCATGTGCTGCTCGGCGAGTATGAAAGCCACTTCCAGGCAGTGCTCGACGAAGGGTTCTCCCGACTGGCGTTTTTGGCCGGCGTGGGCCCTGTCGGAAAACTCGTAGGCCTTCCGGATAAGGGGGATATTAACATTGGAGTTAAAGGATTCTATCTTTATGATGAATTCGGCCAGATTCATACGAGACTTTTTCGATGCGACACCTTTCTAAACAGCGAAATCACTTCCTCAGCCACCCTCTCGACCGCGATGGCTTCCATACACTGACACTGTCCCGGGGGGCAGGTGCAGTTTTCCACGGTCGACAGGATGACGCGGTCGTCCTTGCCGAGCGGCCCCCACCTGACCGGGGACATCACTTTCTTTCCCGGGTACAGGCCGACAACGTTGGTCTTGACGGCCACCGCCAGGTGCAGTGGTCCGGTAGAGTTGGCCACCACGACCGTGGCCAGCGACAACAGGGCTGCCAGCGTCCTGAGGTCGGTCTCCCCGGTTATCGTCTTGACCGGAATTCCCAGCCGGTCCGACATCTGGCGGATCTGCACGCCCTCTTCCTCGCTGCCGGTGGTCACCACCTGAAAGCCATCCTTGACCAGCCGACCATTGAGCTGGATAAATCGCTCCAGCGGCCAGGGTTCGGCCGAGCCTCCCGAGCCCGGATGCAGCACGATGAACTCGCCCCTGACATCGACATCACCGAGTATCCGACGGGCGTTGTTGACTTCTTTTTCCGTGGTATAGACTGTCGGTATCCTGACCGTCTCGCCGTCCCGAAAGAACTCGAGAAAATCGAGATTGTATTCATACTCGTGCTTCTTGTTGGCTTTGCGGCTGTGAAAGAGGTGATGGCTGAAAAAAACCGAGTGGAAGCGGCCGGCGGTGCCGATGCGAATGGGGATGCCCGCCTTATAGAACAACTGTGAGATTTGCCTGCTGGGATAGAGCACCACGGCCACCTTGTAGTCGGCCCGCCTGATACTGTTAAGGATTTCTTTCTTGTAGCGCTTATTGCTCAGCAACTGATGATTCAGGACACGTACGATACCGTCGATGCGCTGGTTGTTTTCCAGCATCGGGGAGGCGTAAAGTGACGCCAGCACGTCGACACGACATTCCGGATAACGTGCCTTGATCGTTTCCACGAACGGCAGGGCCAGGATCAAATCCCCCAGGCGGTCGCTGCGACTGATGAGAATCCGGTCTCCGGGTTTCAGATCAAGTTTATTGGTGATGGTCTTGGCCATTCAGTTCCTTTCTCTGCAGATCACGCAACTTGGCGTACTTCACCAGTACCGCTATCGACGACAGAACCGACAGGACAAAGCCCTCAAGACCGTCGCGGAATCCCTGTTTCGAGATATAGTGTTTGACAAACGATACAGGCGGTTTGATCACGATATCGAACCAGCGCGACCGCTTGCCCTGCCGGTATGCTTCCTGTGCTCCCAGTGTAGTATATAAATTGGACTTTCTCAAGTAATGTTCCAGGCTGGGGTAACTGAAGTGCAAAAGATCGCCGTTCAGCCAGCCTGCCCGGCCCTCCAAAAGGACCTTTTCGTGCACCACGGCTCCATCGAAGCGGCCGTGAGATTTCCGAAACAGCCTCAGGAGCCGGTCGGGATACCATCCGCAGTGCAGAATCCACCGCCCCAGGAAGTTGGTTTTCCGTGGCATGAAAAAGCCCGCCATCTCCGTACCGTCTTCAAGGACGGCTTTTATCTCACCGGCCAGCTCGACGCTGACGGCCTCGTCCGCATCCAGCGACAGAACCCACTCCCCACTGGCGTAATCCACCCCCGCCTGTTTCGCCGGACCGTAGCCCCGCCATGCGGGTGAGAACACCCTGGCCCCGTAGCCGCGGGCGATCTCCGCCGTGCGGTCGACCGAATCGCTGTCGATGACGATAATTTCGTCCGCCCATTTTACCGACTCGAGACAGCGCGCGAGGTTGGCCTCTTCGTTCTTGGTAATGACGACCACCGATAGAGACACTAGCCGCTCACTTTCCTTTTTGCCGGCCTTATTTCCATGAACGCCCCAAACGCCTGTTCCACCGTTATGTCAAATATGTTGCCGTAGTGCCTGGCCACCACGAAACCCGTTTCCTGCCCGTACGGTCGCCACAGGACCGTGTTTTTCTTGACGCCCGGGTACATCGAGACCACGGGCACCTCGAAAGCCCGGGCGACATGCACCAGGGCGGTATCGGGCGTAATCAGCAGATCCAGCTTTCTGATAATGGCCGCCACGTCGACAATGCTCAGATGGTTCGGAACCAGCGCCAGCCGACCGGGGAACCGCTCACAGAGCCAGCGGCCCCGTTCGCGGTCGGATGGAACCGTAATCACAACGAACCTGGCTCCGGGATCGTGCCGGCCGATCCTTTCGATAAGCGCAACCTGTTTTTCACGGGCCCACAGGCGCGACGGCGCCCCGGCCGACAGGTTGATGCCGATGAGCGAACCGTCCGAAGCCGGCGGCGCCAGGCGCTGGAAAAAGTCCTCCGCGACCGCTTCCGACCTGCCACTTATGAACGGCGGCGCGTACCCCGTTTCTTTCTGACTGTCGATGCCGAAGGCGTCCAGCAGGTGCAGGGTGTTGGCTATGATATGCCGGGATTCGTCCACCGCATTGTAGCGGTTGAACTCGTAGTACCGGGCGTACTTGCGCTTGCCGACGCCGATGCGTGGTTTGCCTCGCGAGCAGAACCGGGATAGAAACAAGGAAGTGACCGAGTCATCACAAAGCAGGTCAAGCACGCAGTCAAAGCCTTCGCGACGAATGCGGAGAACCTCCCTGATATCCCGCCAGAGGTTCTTTCGATACAGGAAAATACGCTCAAACCGGGGATCTTCTTCAATAAGCGCGACGTTTCTCGGGGAGCACATGACGGCGATTCTTATCCCGGGAAAGTGCCTGTGGAGAGCGTCGAAAACGGGCAGGGAGATAACCAGGTCGCCGATTTTGCTTTCCGGTCTCAAAAAAAGCACCTTCCGCATCTTCCGCCCGTCAAGGGGCACCTGCCCGCTCCGCCCTTTTTTGAGCAAGACTCTAAACAGCGCAAAGAACAGGGCCTTGACCCTGTGTTCGGCGGCCTTGAGCGTGTCGACCGGATATCGTTCTTCCTGCGGGTTCATTATTGGTCCCGGAACTGCATCTGGTGCAGACGACGGTACAGGCCTTCCTTTTCGACCAATTCGTCGTGGGTGCCGCACTGCACAATTCGCCCACGGTCTATTACCAGAATGCGGTCGGCGTTTTTGATGGTCGAGAGTCGGTGAGCCACCACCAGCGCGGTTCGACCGACCATGAGTCGGTTTATGGCATCCTGAACCAGCACTTCCGACTCCGTGTCCAGGGCCGAGGTGGCCTCATCGAAAATAAGGATTTGCGGGTTTTTGAGAAGAGCCCGGGCGATAGCCAGGCGCTGTCTCTGTCCGCCGGAGAGGCGCACGCCGCGATTTCCGACCAGCGTATCGTAGCCATCTTCCATTTTCTCAATAAAACTGTGGGCGTTGGCCATGCGGGCGGCCTCAATCACGTTCTCTAGCCCGATGCCGTTCTGACCGTAGGCGATGTTGTTGCGTACACTGTCGTTGAAGAGAAACGTCTCCTGGGTCACGATTCCCATCAGCCCGCGCAGGGATTCCAGCTTGAGGTTCCTGATGTTGATGCCGTCGATAGAAATGCTCCCCTGCTGAGGATCATAGAAGCGCGGCAGGAGATCGAGCAGAGTGGACTTGCCGCCTCCCGAAGGTCCCACCAGCGCCACCACTTCGCCTACCCGCACTTCGAACGAGACGCCATCGACGACCTTGTCACTGCCGTTGTAACTGAAAGATACGTTTTCGTAGGTGATAGCCTGGCGGAAGTGCGCGATTTCGCGGGCCTGGGGCAGGTTCGTGACTTTCTCCTCGGCGTCAATCACCGAAAAAATGCGCTCGGCCGCGGCCAGGCCCTCCTGAATCCGGATGTGAATCTGGCTGAGCGACTTAACCGGCTTTATCATCGAGAACATGGCGATGACGTAAGTCATAAAATCGCCGGCATCGAGCTCGCCGCCCCCGGAGATTATCCGGGTCCCGGCATAGAGCAGGATCACAATGCCCGCCAGCGTTGCCAGCGTGTCGTTGATGGGTGAGGCCAGGTGCCGGATACGCGTCATGCGCAGCAGCGACCGAAAGTAATTGAGAGTGGCGGCGAAGAATTTTTTTATTTCGAAATTCTCCATCGAGAAGGCTTTGACGATGCGAATATTATTGATCGACTCCTCCAGAACGGAATTGACATCTGCCATTCTCTCCTGGGTGCGCTCCGAGTATTTGCGGAGTTTCTTGCCGATGAACCAGACAAAGCCGAAAACGACCGGCAGAATGAACAGCGATATCAGCGTGAGCTTCCAGCTCAGAATCACCAGAAAGGAGAAGAAGACAACGACCGATATCGAGTCCGTGACGAGGTAGTTGAAACCGATATCGATCGATTCATTGAGGACCAGCACGTCGTTGGTCACTCGCGAGAGAATCTGCCCGGTTCGCCGGCGGTGGAAGTAGTCCAGCGACAGGCGCTGATACTTCGCGAACAGGCGCTCCCGGAAAAACCGCACCACCGATTGCTGAACATAGGCCATGAAAAAACCCTGCAGGTACAGAAAGAAATTTTTGACCAGGGCCACGAACAGAATCAGCCAGCAGAAGCGGAAAAGTGTGTCCCGCCGGTTCTCGGCGCCAACGATGTCGTTGACCCAGCTCTTCATGGTCGCTTTCAGATTCTCGATTGACGAGGTGACACCCGCGACAAAGCCTTCGGTAACAGACGAGTCCGCAGCCACCTCCAGAGGCCGGTGTATTTCCACCGAGCTCTGCGGCAAACCCGGGACCTGTTCAACCTGGAACAGAGTCATCAGGAGAGGGCCGGCCATCCAGATTAACATTCCGGAAAAGACGGCATAAATCGCCGCCGACGCCGAGGCGGTGAGCAGTTGCTTCCAGTAAAATCGCAGTATCGAGAATGTTCTGGCCAAAAGGCTCAAAGGGCTTCTCCCAAATCAATGTAATTTAGTAATATCGCACATCCCCCGCTATATGTCAATACGTATAAGCCGTTTTGTATCAAAGCCTTATACGCCGTGCTGACGACTGTATGTCAATGTCGAATTTCCCGGCGGCAACCTTCGCCTGCGGCTTGTATTCGCGCCGGCGGGCTCGGAGCGTCGTCTCGTCACCGTCGGAAAATTCGAAATCCTTCACGCGCCAGCCTTCGTCTTTCAAATCGTACAGGATTTCCAGCTGCCAGGCGCATCCTTCGCGATAGACCACAAAGCGCGCCTCGTTGTCATCCTTGTCCACCGGAAGCACCACCAGCGCTTCGGCGGGTTCGCTCGCGACCGGCAAGGACTGGAAATAGGCCAGCAGACCCGGGCCGGCGGACTCCGGCGCACACCGGGATGAAGCGAACAGAGCATCGACCGCTTCGTAAAGATACTCGTCGGTCGACGGGAAGAAGACTTTTATTGAGTCATTCGTCAGCCAGCCCTTGAGCGCCCCTTTGCCAAGATAGCCGCGCCCGGCCAGGGCCAGCAAGGAATCGGTCTGGTAAACCTCCAGCCGAAACGAAGTCGGCTTACCGTGCCGTCTGATTCGGGCATCGAACAGATAGGCGGTTGCCTTTACCTTTTCGCGCGATGCGGCTTTCGATCTCTCTTCGCCGGCCGGCGGCGCGTAAGTGCCACCACAGCCGACAAGAGCCGCCAGCAGAAGCCCCGGAAGCGCGGCGGCGCAACGAGACATCTTAGAAACCCCGGAAAAGTTGTACGATGAAGACGACAATTGGCCCTATGATTATCCACAGGACACCGAATATCAACAGCATGAGCAGCAGAAAGGGCGCGACCCGATCGATAGTGTCCATCGTGCCGCCGTAGCTCTCCGGCAGAAGGTTCCGCAGGATGTGGGAGCCATCGAGGGGAAAAAGCGGGATGAGATTAAACACCGCCAGCGTAACGTTGATCCATACGGCCGTATCGAGGAAGAGAAAAACGAGCGGCGGGACGGTGGACGCCGGCGTGTTGAACATCCTGACCGCCATCGCGGCCAGGAAGGCTATGGACAGGTTGGAGATCGGTCCGGCCGCGGATATCCATATATCCGCCACGCGGGGATTACGGAGATTCATGGGATTCACCGGTACGGGCTTGGCCCAGCCAAAGGTGAACTGGGAGGCGACCATGACTATAACGCCCATAAAATCCAGGTGGGCCAGCGGATTCAAGGTCATTCGGCCGAGGTCCCGCGCCGTGGTGTCGCCGAAGCGGTAAGCCGACCAGGCATGAGAAAACTCGTGGACGGTCAGAGAAAATATGAGGACCGGCAGACCGACCAGCGCTTTCGAAATAATGTCTTCGCCGAACATAGCGTGTTTTTGCTCCAATCAGTCCCTAAGTAAGACAGACGACAGCAAAATTACAAGCGTAAAAACGGCGCCCCCGGAAACCACCGAAGGCGGCAGCCGGAAATTGTACGCCCGGTGCTGCCGATGAATCAGGAGTAAATGCCGCGAAGCTTGACGACATCCACCACGCGCGCGATAGCCAGCATAAAGGCGCCGATGCGCATGGTTGTCTTGTTTTTGATGGCGACGTTCAGTACGTCATGAAAGGCCGAGATCATTTTTTCTTCGAGGCGCCGATTCACTTCGTCCTCCGACCAGAAATAGCCAATACGATTTTGCACCCACTCGAAGTACGAGACGGTCACGCCGCCGGCGTTGCAGAGGATATCGGGAATAACGAAAACACCGTTCTTCTTAAGGATCTTGTCCGCCTCGGGCGTGACCGGGCCATTGGCGCCCTCGGCCAGAATCCGGCATCTGACCTGATGCGCGTTTTCTTGAGTGACCTGGTTTTCCAGGGCGGCCGGGACCAGGATATCGACGCTCGCGTGCAGGACCTCTCCGGGTTCTACTTTTCTGACACCCGGGAAACCCAGCACCGACTTCGTCTTTTCAACATGCAGGATCAATTTGGGAATATCAATTCCCTCGGGACTGTGCACGGCCCCGGTTACGTCGGACACATATGTAAAGCGCACCCCCAACTCGTGAAGCAGCCGGGCCGAGATGGAACCGACGTTGCCGAAACCCTGTACCGCTGCAGTCGCCTGGGACAAATCGAGTTTTAGATGTCTGGCGGCTTCCCGGGTGGCAATCATCACGCCCCGGCCGGTGGCCTCATTACGGCCGAGCGAGCCGCCGAGATTGATGGGTTTGCCCGTAACCGTGCCCGGCACCGGATGGTTTTCCCTCATCGAATAGGTGTCCATGAACCAGGCCATCACCTGCGGGCCGGAACCGACATCAGGCGCCGGTATGTCCTGGTCCGGGCCGAACAGGTCGACCATGTCGCCCACGTACCGACGGGTCAGCCGTTCCAGTTCACCGTCGGAAAGCTCCTGCGGGTCACAGATGATCCCCCCCTTGGCGCCGCCGAAAGGGATATTCACCACGGCGCATTTCCACGTCATCCAGGAAGCCAGCGCCTGTACTTCGTCCAGCGTCACATCCGGGTGAAAGCGAATCCCTCCCTTGGCCGGCCCGCGGGCAATCGAATGCTGCACGCGGTAGGCCGTAAACATGCGGTAACCGCCGTCATCCATACGGACAGGGAGGTTGACGATAGTGCTTCTGCGCGGAACCTTTATGAAATCGAGAAGGTGGGGGTCAATATGCATCTTGGCCGCGGCAGCGTCAAACTGCTTCATGACGTTTCCGAAAACGGAAATAGGAATAGTGGTGTTTTTTCGCTGTACCACCATCCGCGAGTGCTTCTTCCTGGTCGATCCGCCGGCCCCGGGGTTTGTCCGGACATTGGCCGTCTGCTTTTTAGGCATCTTGTTTATCTCTCCTTTTCCTGGTCACTTTTCTGCGAATTGATAAGCCCCTGGAGTCACCATCGTAGTACCGCCAGAGCCGGTCCGCGCCGTTTTTTATGCCGATTCGACCGGATCTCTGGATGTTGGCGACGGTAGTGAAACGGTCCTCAAGGTAAATTACATCCCCGGTCAGATCATACCCGTTCTGGTTTCTGGTAAGGCCAAAAGAACGGCAGAACTTGCCCGGCCCGTTGAGAAGGTCGAGAGGGTTCTTCCCGGGGGAATTTTTCCGCATAATCTCCATGCCGGACACCGGCTCCGCCGCGCGCAGAAGCAACGCCGCCGGCGTGCCCTCCGGTTCGGTAACGAAGTTCAAGCAGTAGTACATACCGTAGATGAAGTATATGTAAGTAAATCCGGGCAGACCGAACATGACTTCATTGCGCTCGGTTTTTCCGTTCGCGGCGTGGCAGGCGGGGTCATTCCGGCCGATGTAGGCTTCCACCTCGACTATCTTTGCCGACAGCGTACCCGCTGGCGCATGATAGACTATGTACTTGCCCAGAATCTCCGGCGCCACCTCGAGAGTCGACCGGTTATAAAAAGAGCGTTGCAGTTTCCCGGGTTTCTTTGGTGACATAAGCGGCCACTCGCACTAATCATCGCATCCGGTAATAGCGCTGGGAACCAGGGCCGTGGCGGCCTCGAAATCGAAACCGACCTCTTCCGGGCGGTGGGCATCGGAACCCAGGCGCACCACTTCCACACCGGCTTTTTTGGCGGCGTTAATCATTTCCATTTGGGGATAGTAATCGTCGCGGCCGTGCCGCAGGGCGGCGGTGTTGATTTCTATCCCGGTGCCCGTCTCCGACAGCACCGTAAAGAGTTCGTCGAGGTACGGGCGGTGCGCCGTGGCCACTCCGCTGCCGTAATATGGAACCGCCTTTCGCTTGTAATAGTCGAGATGGGCGATGCTGTCGAACAAGCCCGTGCGGGCCGCTTTGGTCACCTGGTGAAAATACAGCTCGAAAAACTGCTCCGGGCTGTAAATGTCGAATGCGCCTTGCACATCGCCGTGCCCCCAGAGGCATTTGTTGCCGAGTTGGTGTATCCCGCACAGAAAATAGTCGAATGGGTAGCGTTCCCGGACCAGGGCGGCGGCCTCCTCGGCCACATCATGCCAGCCGAATTCCAGGCCCAGTTTGACCGATAATCCCAGCGGATAAAAGCGCTCATGGGCCGCCCTCACCGCGGCGACGTAGGCGGCAAGGCTGTCCGGGCCGATCTGCTTTTTTTTACCGTCGATGCGGATATAGTTGTCGCTGTAGTTGACGGCATAATTAGTGTCATAGTGCGTCGTGAAGCATATCTCGGCCAGGCCGCGCTTGAGCGCCGCGCGGCAATAATCCTCGACCGAACCGACGGCATCGACCGAAAAGTCACAGTGACAGTGATAGTCGCTTACCCCCGCAAATGGCAGCGCCGTTATGTTGTCGAATTCCGGCGAATCAGACAAAGTATCGTCCCGTCAAAAATGGATTGTCGTTCCTTTCGGCCCCGACCGTCGTTCGCGGGCCATGTCCTGGATAACACACAATCGCATCCGGCAGTTTCAATATTTTTTCTTCAATCGATTCGAGCAAACGGCGGAAGGAACCGCCGGGAAGGTCGGTGCGTCCGACCGAACCGTAAAAAAGCGTGTCGCCGCAAAACAACAGCCCCTGCGTTTCGTCCAGATAACAGACACCCGCCGGCGAGTGGCCGGGTGTCATGAGAACCCTGAGAGTTATGCCGGCCGGCTCGATAAGTTCTTCGTCGACCACCAGGTGATCGGGCACCGGCGCCACGATCGGTCGACCCACCAGGGCGGATACGTTGGCCGAAGGATTGGCCAACACGTCCTGTTCCCCCTTGCCGACGTAAACCGGCACCTGAAAACGGCCCTTGATGTCGGCAAGGGCGGCAAAGTGGTCGGCATGCCCGTGAGTCAGCAGAATGGCGCGAGGTGTGAAACCGGCCTCGGCGATGGCGCCGATGATGACCTCGGGTTCGGCGCCCGGATCGATTATAAGCCCCTCGGCGGTCCTATCATTCCAGTAAAGGTAGCAGTTCACCGCAAAGGGGCCGAGTTCCAGGGTACTGATCTTCATAGCAGATGAAAAAAGATAGCCGATGACCGTACAAAGTCAATCCATATTTCCGGGTGTTGCCCGCGGAATGCCGCTGCCGGCCACGGCCTTATCGATCTCGCCGACAAGGCCGCTATTGTGAAAATAATCACTTTATCCTTGCCTTTGGGGTTGACTCAGTTATATTATTTCCTTAGACTTGGCTTCCCGGAAAGACCAGGCGAGGTGTTTTACA
Organism: Candidatus Zixiibacteriota bacterium; assembly: GCA_029858555.1. GTDB lineage: Bacteria > Zixibacteria > MSB-5A5 > GN15 > FEB-12 > DAOUUR01. The sequence goes on along the minus strand of JAOUEU010000037.1, from coordinate 3,850 downwards.
TGACTACGGATTTGAAAAGCGAATTGCCGGATATCAGGACCAGGCTTGAAAAACTAGCGAGGTATCTTTGACCTCGAAGAGCGCACAAAAAAGATAGCCGAGCTGGAGAAGAAAACCACCTTGCCCGGCTTCTGGGACAACAACGCCGTCGCCCAGGCTGTCCTCAAGGAAATTTCCTCACACAAGAAGTGGGTTGAGTCGCACGCCAGGTTCGTATCTGACCTGCAGGACCTCGAAGAACTGCTCGAAATGGCCGATCACGAGGCTGGAAACGACCTCAAGGAACTCCAGTCCCATCTGGACGATCTGGCAACGGGGCTGGCCGCTTTTGAATTTTCGGCCATGCTATCGGGCCCCGACGATTATCGCGACGGCATTCTTAGTATCCACCCCGGCGCCGGCGGCACCGAGTCCCAGGACTGGGCCGATATGCTCTTCCGGATGTACAACCGCTGGGCCGAGCGCAAGAATTTCAAGACGGAGTTGATTGACTACCAGCCCGGCGAGGAAGCCGGCCTGAAATCGGCCACGATCGAAGTCAAGGGCGAGTATGCCTACGGCCTTCTCAAAGCGGAGTCAGGCGTCCACCGCCTGGTGCGCATCTCCCCCTTCGACGCCAATGCCCGCCGGCATACGTCGTTTGTCTCGGTCCACGTATATCCGCTGGTAGAAGACAATATCGAAATCGAAATCAAGGACGAGGAAATTCGCATAGACACTTTCCGCGCCTCCGGGGCCGGCGGCCAGCATGTCAACAAGACCTCCTCCGCCATCCGCATCACACACGTCCCCACCGGAATCGTCGTCACCTGTCAATCCGAACGGAGCCAGTACAAAAACAAGGATTCCGCCATGACCGTGCTGAAATCGCGCCTGTACCAGCTTAAAAAGGAAGAAGAAAACAAGCGGATGGAAAGATTTGAAAAAAGCAAGAAGAAAATCGAATGGGGCTCACAGATAAGGTCGTATGTTTTCCATCCGTATAACATGGTCAAAGACCACCGCACTTCGGTGGAGACCGGCAACGTACAGGCCGTTATGGACGGAGACATCGACCGCTTCATCGAGGCTTACCTCGCTGATCCCGAGATTAACGTGAGCTGAAGGACTTAAGCGATAAGACGATTTTTGTATTCATAATTTGAGTCTCGCAACAGGAGCCGGGCATGAGTGCTTTATCAGAAATAAAAGAACGCGCCAGAGCCAAAAAACGCCGGGTAGTGCTGGCCGAAGGGTGCGAACCGCGGACCATTCAGGCCGCCAGAATGATCCTGGCAGAGCGGATCGCCGCCGTTACCCTTATCGGAAATCAAAGCGAAATCGGAAAACTGGCTGACCAACATGATCTCAATCTCGCTGACGTCACCGTCGTCAACCCACCGGACTCACCGGACTATGATGAGTACGTGGCGGACTTGATGGAACTGCGCAAGCACAAGAAAATCACCGCCGACGAAGCCAGAAAGACAATCGCTATGCCGCTTTATTTCGCGGCCATGCTGGTCCGCCATGACAAGGCCGATGCTTCGGTAGCCGGGGCCGTCAATACCACCGGCGATGTCCTGCGGGCCGCCATCCAGGTCCTTGGTCTCATGGAAGGCATCAGAACCGTGTCGAGCTGTTTTATGATGACCGTGCCCAGGTACCGGGACGAAGAAAACAGGGTTTTTCTTTACGCCGATGGAGCGGTTGTCCCCAACCCCAACCCGGAACAGCTGGCCTCGATCGCCGTCTCGACCGCCCGGACGATGCAGAGTCTTCTGGGAACGGAGCCGCGGATAGCCATGCTGTCTTTCTCCACCAAGGGCTCGGCCAGGCACGCCGACGTGGATAAGGTCGTCCAGGCTCTGGACATACTGAAAAAAGAGCATCCGGAACTGAAGGTCGACGGGGAGCTACAGGTGGACGCCGCCATCGTGCCGGAAGTGGCAAAAAAGAAAGCGCCCGGCTCGGTTATAGCCGGAGATGCCAATATACTCATTTTCCCCGACCTCGACGCGGGGAACATCGCCTACAAATTGACCCAGCGACTGGCCAATGCCACCGCCACCGGTCCCATCATCCAGGGACTGGCCAAGCCGGCCAATGACCTGTCGCGCGGATGCTCCGCCGAGGATATCGTAGACGTGGCCGCCATAGCCACACTGATGAAAGGATAATTCTCTCGCAGTTCCGAGGGCGTGCCCGGGAAGGATGCGATAAAAGGCAAAACCATCAATTATCGCTGACGGGCGAACGCCTCCGGACCTGGGTAATACGAGCTTGCAAAGGCAAAGACGAGTTGACATAGGTCAGGTAATAATGTTATCTTCACCGTTTAAAACAGGTAACTGGCGGTGGGATGGTGCCGCCTTTATGCTTTTCTGAAGGAGTGGAAAATCGTGAGTCCCCTTGTTATCGTTATTATTGCCGTTGTGGTCGTCGCCGCGGCCATCGTGGTGATTGTTCTGAAAAACTATCGTAAGGTCGGGCCCAACGAGGTCCTCATTATTTCGGGGGGTAAGAAGCGCTCGGTAAAACTGCCCGATGGAACCACCCGTGAGGTCGGTTACCGCATCCGTATCGGCGGGGGCACTTTCGTGAAGCCGTTTATTGAGCAGGCGGAAATTCTGCCCCTGGAGATTATCCCGATGGATATTCGAGTGGATGACGCCATTTCCACCAACGGCATCCGCTGTACGGTGCGGGGAACGGCAGAAGTCAAGATAGCCGGGGACGAAGGCTCCATCCATCTGGCCGCCGAGCAGTTCCTGGGCAAACCCCTGACGGACATCCGCGACGTCGCCCTGCGCACGCTGGAGGGTTCCTCGCGCGCCCTGATCGGCACCCAGAACCTCGAGTCCCTGAACAAAAACCGGAAGGACTTTGTCGCCCGGGTCTCTGAGGATGTCAGCGCCTATTTCACCAACATGGGTCTGAAACTGCTCTCGTTCAACCTCAAGGAAATCACCGACCCGTCCGGTTACCTGGAAGCCCTGGGTAAACCGCGCATCGTCGAGGCCCGCCGCGACGCTGAAGTCGCCGAAGCCGAGGCCGCTCGCGATGCCATCATCAGATCGGCGGACGCAAAAAAAGAGGGAGATGTTGCCAAAATTCTGGCTGACACCAAGGTGGCCGAGGCCAACCAGGACTTCGAAGTCAAGAAAGCCGAACTGCAGAAAGAACTCAATCGGAAAAAGGCTGATGCCGATTTCGCCTATGAACTCGAACGCCACAAGCTCAACCAGGGACTCCAGGCTGAGGAAGCCAAAGTAAAAATGATCGTGAAGGACTCCGACATCGCGCTGGAGAAAAAGGAAATCGAACGCATCGAGCAGGAACTCGAGGCCACCGTGCGAAAACCCGCCGCCGCCGAGCAGTATCGTCTGGAGGCGGAGGCCAAGGGCATGGCCGAAGCCAAGCGCATCCAGGGCTTAGTGGAAGCCGAGCTCGTCGCCAAGGTCGGCCGGGCCGAAGCCGAGGCCCTGCGTCAGAAAGCCGAGTCCTGGAACGCTTATTCGCAGCCGGCCCTGCTGCAGATGATGTTCGAGAAACTGCCCGACCTCGCCCGGGAGATGGCCGCACCCATATCCAAGGTCGAAAAGATTATCATGGTTTCCAACGACGGCACGATGGGCACTTCCAAAATCACCGGGGAACTGGCGTCGATGATGAGCCAGTTGCCGACGGTGGTGAAATCGCTCTCCGGCCTCGACCTTGAAGATTGGATCAAAAAACTGGCCGAAAAGGGCAAAGGCGAAAATAGTAAAACTCCAGAGAGCCCGTCCTCGACGAGCGGTCCCAACAAGGAATAAGAGATGATTTCTAACAGGATTGGGCGGCTGGAGCTCTCTCCGACCCTGCGCATCAA
>JAOUEU010000036.1 GCA_029858555.1 Candidatus Zixiibacteriota bacterium | reverse complement strand
CTTGATAGTGTCCACCGCGCTGGGCGCCTCTACCATCACCGTCTGGAACCGGCGATCGAGGGCGCCGTCTTTTTCGATGTACTTGCGGTACTCATTCAAAGTCGTGGCACCGATACAGCGCAGCTCACCGCGCGACAGGGAGGGCTTGAAAATGTTCGAAGCATCGAGCGAACCCTCGGCGCCGCCGGCACCGACGATGGTGTGCAACTCATCGATGAAAATGATAACGTCGTCAGCGTTGATAATCTCCGTCATAACCGACTTGAGACGCTCCTCGAACTGGCCGCGGTACTTGGTACCGGCCACCAGCGAGGCCATGTCCAGCGTCACCACTCGCTTGTTCTCGAGTGTTTGCGGTACGCGGTTTTCGACTATTCTCTGTGCCAGACCTTCGGCGATGGCGGTCTTGCCCACTCCCGGTTCGCCGATAAGAACCGGGTTGTTTTTCTTGCGCCGGGAGAGAATCTGGGCGACCCGTTCGATTTCGTCGACGCGGCCGATGATGGGATCCAGCTTGCCCCGGCGGGCCAGCTCCGTCAGGTCACGTCCGAAATGATCCAGGGCCGGAGTCTTGGATTTCTTCCGCTTTTTCTTGAAAGACGAGGGCCGACCGTTCTGGATGTTCTTCAACTCCTCGTAGACTTCCTTGTAATCTATCTCGTAGGTTGACAGCACCTGGGCGGCGACGCCTTCTTCGTCCTTGAGCAGGGCCAGAAGGATGTGCTCGGTGTCGATATCCTTCGACTTAAGGGCGCGGGCTTCCTGGCCGGAAACTTCAAGAGTCTTCTTGGCCCGGGCGGTAAGCGGTAACTGCCCCATAGTCATCGTCCCGCCGGAGGGCTGCACCACCTCTTCGATAGAGGTCTTCAGGTCGGTCACCTCCAGACCAAGATTACCCAATACCTCAACTGCCCGGCCTTCGCCAAGGCGAAGAAGACCGAGTAAGAGATGTTCGGTCCCGATGTAGTCATGCTTCAGGCGCGCGGCCTCATCGCGGGCGTATTCGATGGCCTTTCTGGCGTTCTCCGTAAACATCTCATTCATTATGTATCATCCTTCCACGAGTTTTCAAGACTGGCTAATATCTTCATTTCTCCAACCCCCGACCTCTTTCGGCAAAAACGTCAGTCTTTGCTACCGGCCATTTTTTCTCGCACCATCTGGGCGCGCGCGAAGTCTCGCTTGGCGGCATCCATCTCGGCGCCGAAATAGTTCTGCAAGTGCGCCGGTTGCGACAGAAGCAACACCTCGTTGATCTGCGCGATATTGAGAAAATCGATAATCTTCATGGCATGACCCAGCCGCAGGGCCGAGAGCAGATTCATCACTTCCTCCGAAGTGAGTACCCGCGCATGCTTCAATATACCGTAGGCACGCCATATTTTGTCGGCTATCATATCCGCAGCTTCGTCCACCAGCCGCTGTCGGGCCGCCGCCTCCCGGTCGATTATTTCTCGAGTCACGCTGCCTATCTGCTCCAGGATATCGTTTTCGGTCAGACCCAGCGTGTTCTGGTTGGACACCTGAAACAAATTGCCCAGCACATCAGTACCCTCTCCGTAAAACCCCCGCACAATCAGACCGCTGCGGGTGATGGTGGAGATCACTTTTTCGATCTCACGGGTCAGCACCAGACCGGGCAGATGGATTAACACTGAAGTGCGCATGCCGGTTCCGGCGTTTGTGGGACAAGCCGTCAGGTAACCGAAATCCGAATCATAGTCGTACTCCAGATGGCGGCCAATCTCGGCATCATATTCTGCAGCCAACTCGAAAGCACCTTTAGGGTCCAACCCCGGCGACAGAGACTGGATTCGCAGGTGGTCCTCCTCGTTGATCATAATCGACAGTCGCTCGGAGGGATCGATGAACAGCGCCTTGGTCCGCTCTCCGTTCAGAAAGGTGGGCGAGATGAGGTGGCGCTCAATCAGAAAATTCTTGTCCAACTCGCCAATCTCGGATGCCTGGCAATATCTCCCCTTGCTAAGAATCGAGGAACGGGACAGGAGGGAGTCAAAATAGCCGATGATGCGCTTTTTCGTATCGCTATCGGAAGACGCCGGGTAACTGCAGCCGGCCACGTTGCGGGCCAGGCGCACGCGGGTCGACAGCACCACCAGGGATTCTTCACCCTTGCCCGACAACCAGGCCGCCGGCGACTTGGCCATATCTTCAAACATCGTCAACAACTTAATTACCTCTGTTGCTTTTCCAGTGACTGCGAATCACGAATGGCCTTGAGCTTGTCCCGGATATCGGCCGCCCGCTCGAATTCCTCGGAGTCAATGGCCTTTTTCAATTCCTCTTCCAGCCGCTCTTCTTCCTTGACCGGAATGGGTGCGCTGGCACCGGACTCCCCGTTGTGGCTGGTGGGAACGCCACCGCGGTGCAACGACGATCCGTGGATTTTTCGCATTATCGGCTCCAGGCGGTTGCGGAAGGCTCTGTAACACCCGCCGCACCCAAAGCGGCCCTGGCGAGTGAAGTCGTCGAATGTCATGCCGCACTGGGGACACGTAATATCTTCTTTCGGTTCGGCGCCTTTCGGAGTCGTCGTCGTGGCCGCCATGGTGGAGAGAATCTCCGCCAGCGGAAACGGCATGTTGTCCAGAGGAGAGTGAAAGCCCTTGGCGGCGGCACACTCTTTGCACAATGACAACGCGGTTTTTTCGTTGTTCACGATCTTAGTAAGGTGAACCACAGCTTCTCGTTTCTTGCAATTCTGACAAAGCATCGCAATCGCACCTGTTTAAGGATTCACTCCAGCACTTTACCGTCTACCATTTTCAACTGGCGCTGACAGCACTCTGCCAACTCCTTGTTGTGGGTGGCGATCAGGAAGGTCGTACCATTTGCGGAATTAAGTCGGAAGAGGAGATCATGGAGCTTCCGGCCGGTTTCAGTATCCAGGTTTCCCGACGGCTCGTCGGCCAGCACGATTTCCGGCTGGTTGGCCAACGCCCGCGCTACCGCCACACGCTGCTGTTCACCTCCCGAAAGTTGTCTCGGAAGATGGCCCCGCCTATCTCTTAAACCCACTTGCTCCAAAAGTAGTTCCCCTTGCACCAGTGCGTCATCCTTCCTCCTCCCGGCCACCAGCATAGGGATCATCACATTCTCCAGGGCGCTGAAGTCTCCCAGAAGATAATGAAACTGGAATACAAAACCGACTCTCTTGTTTCGGAATTGCGCCAGCGATTTCTCACTTTGTCCGCTAAGGGAACATCCGGCAATTCTCACCTCACCGCGTGTGGGTTGGTCCAGACCACCAAGTATATGCAGCAGCGTCGATTTGCCGACTCCCGACGGACCGGTTACCGAAATTATCTCACCGCGCTTTACTTCCAGCGTAACTCCCTTTAACACCGGCAGCAACGTCTCCGGAGTGGTAAACACCCGGTGAATGTCAAAAGCCGACAAAATGTCTCTCTTATCTTCCATGAATCGCCGTATTTCCAGTACAAACGGCCCTTTCGGGCCCTAAAGCTATTTTCGTCTTATTCCTGTAAAGTTTTAGCTAATTGTCGTCATTTCATCATCTTATTGACGCAAAACGTCAATGATCCACAGCCTCGACGCCTGGTGCGCCGGGTACAGCGCCGCCAGGAAACACACCACAAAAGTAACAACACCGGCCAGGGAAAAATCAATTAAATGTATCTCGATGGGGAGATAGCTTATAAAGTATATATCGGGCGGCAGAGATATTATTTCAAACCGGTTTTGAGCATAAGCCGCCCCCAGGGCGATTAACCAGCCGCCGACAACGCCGAACACCGCGATGGCCATCCCCTTATAGACAAATATCTCGCGAATAGAGCCCGGAGTCGAGCCGATGGTTTTCAAAATGCCAATCTCAGATCGCTTTTCCATCGTGAGAATCACCAGATTGGATATGATCGAAAAGGCCGCGACGATGACAATCAAGATGAAGCCCAGAAACAGGATTTTCTTTTCAAAAGCAATCCAACTGAACAGGTTCTTATGCACTACGTTCCAGGGAACAACATCGTAGCGGAACTCCAGAACGGAATCGATCAAGGGGGTCATCCCCTCAGCTTTATAGATGTCATCGAGCTTGAGGTGCACCGTCGTCACGGCATCGCCGGTTTTGAAGAGTCTCTGCGCCGACGCCAGTGATATATAGGCCAGGCCGGCATCGAACTCGTACATCCCTGTCTCAAAGATGCCGGAAACGTAGAACTTGGCCACGCGGGGACGCGCTTTCCGATGCAGGTCCTCGCCCCGGAGAGAATACAGCACGACCGACTCGCCGATATAGACGCCCAGCCTTTCGGCCAGGTTCTTTCCCAGCAGCATCCCGGGAATAGTGTCCGCGACATTTTCAGCACTGTCGACATCGATGACCGGTGCAAATGAATATTCACCGGCCACCAGGCTGCCGGCCAGACTGGAAGTCCGGCTTTCAAGCTCCGGATCGATGCCGCGAAGCATGATGCCGTCCCCGGCCGAAGCCGACGAAATAGCGGCCTTGTAGTAGATAAACGGTGATGCTGCAACGACGCCGTCCACGGCCTGGACTTTGTCTATGACTGACCGATATTCCTCTATCAACTCTTCGCGAAAAGGAAATATCGAGATGTGTGAGGTCGTGCCCAGAAGACGGTTACGGATTTCGGATTCAAACCCGTTGTGCATGGACATCACAAAGCAGACCACGGCCACCCCGAGGGTAACTCCCAGGATGGTAATCCACGTGGAGACCGAAATAAAAAAACGTCCCGACCTGAGATATCGCCGGGCAATAAAGGTCTCGTAACCCATTGACTCATTATACCATAATGCTCCAGATAAACGCAACTTTTTTCGAACCCGGGCACAATCCGGCCGCGATGCGTGTAAGACCGGCCAGCCCTTCATATTCTTTGACTTTCAGCCGACCGCGTGTTTTCTTGGGGCACTATCAATTTCAGGGTTTGAGTGATGGACATTCTGAAAGAAAAACTCAGAAGTGCACACGGTGGCAGCGTGCTCGACATCGCTACCGGCGGCGGCAGCCTTTTGGCTTACTTGAAGGAGTGCTTCGACGATACCGCGCTCCTGGTCGGCATCGACAACAGCCCGGAGCGATTAAAGCAGGCCGGTGAAACTGTGAAAGTCGACGGCGTGTGTTTCTTGACCATGGATGCCGCTAACCTGGCTTTCAAGAGCGATTCCTTCGATACCGTGGGCATCGCCAACTCGCTGCACCACATGCGGGACCTGCCAACGACACTCAGGGAAATGAAACGTGTTCTCAAACCCGGCGGATTATTCGTTGTGAGCGAGATGTTTCGGGACGGACAAACTCAGGCGCAGAGATGTCATGTCGACTTGCATCACTGGTGGGCCGAAATCGACCGATTGGCGGGTATCTCGCATAACGAAACCTATACCAAAGGTGAGATAGCCGGGTTCGTCAGCGACCTGGAACTGACAGATATTTTCACCCACGAAGACCCGCACGACGATCTAAACCCGGTCGACGACAAACAGATGAAAGAACTTATCGGCGTGATCGATGATTACCCCAACAAGATAAACGGCCACAGCGAGTACGACCGGATGACAGCGAAAGGGGAGCAACTCAAAAAGCGGATTACTGATATCGGCTTTTCGTGGGCCACACATTTGATGCTTATCGGGAGGAAACAGCAGTAGTCATGTGTTTGCAAAGAGGCGGTCCAGCGTGCCTCATGGCCGTGTCTGATACGATTGAAGAAACACAATAGCGGACTCCTGCAACACCGTATCAGCCGCCCGGAGTCGCCGCAGGCCGGCAGCTTAGGGCATATGCAACGCTAAGTTATTCGTGAATAATGACTTTCCGACGCAGACAAGGCCGGCCTTGACTGGTCACGGTCAGTCGAGCCAGTGACAAACTGAAAAAATGTTACTTGTATTCTGCAATTTTTTGCCGATTTTATTAGCATGGAAAGTATGACATTCAAGTACTTCAAGTACGAGATCGCGCTGGGCACAACGGTTCCGATGCCTCAGCCCAAGATTGACGTTTTTCCGCACGACCAGTTTTCGGTGCAGCAGTATCTGCACACGCTGTGCAAAGCTCACGTAGGCTCTTTCGGCAAGAGGAACGGGGAGTGGGACTTCGCCGACAACGTCCGCGGTGATGTGAAATTATACACCAGACCCGAGATCATCCAGATATTCGATTTCGCGGAGAAACTGGGGATAATCGAACAGGCGCCATCGGAGGGAGCGGCTGGCGGCGGAGGGGGCGACTTCGTGCCGTACAAACTGTCAAAGGCCTACTGGACCAAATTCGACAGACATGCCTCATCGCAGGCAAAGGAAGCGGACAATTCTCACGTCAGCGAGTGAGTCGGCCGCTCCCCAACCACCGGCGGCGATCAACTGAATCGCTCGATTCATCTGAACTTCGGCCGGCCATCCTTTTATCATTATCACGCGCCAATTGACACGGCAAACAGCCGGCAGGACCATTCGGGGAGATTTCCGGAAGGTCTTTCTACGGCGGCGATCTTAATATACTCATGCTGTCCGAGGTGCAACGAAATGGCGTTTTTCCTCACCGATATTATGTGCGCGCGACCGTGAAGACGCTGCGAATCTCTGTCACTGGCATTCTATTACCGGGAAAGGCACGGCGTTCAGGCCAAACGGGCCGGGTGTGCTTGACTCCGGAATTCAAAAAAGGTATATTTTTTCGCTAAGTTGCGAAAGTGGCGGAATTGGCATACGCGCTGGATTTAGGATCCAGTTCCGAAAGGAATGGGGGTTCGAGTCCCCCCTTTCGCACAACGTAACCGGCGCGGGGAACAATTGCCCGCCCGACGTTTTTAACAGATACGACCCACCTGGCCGGGTCGTAAACCGCGCCGATTCGGAGTGTTGTCTTGATGCCGGCGGTGCCATGACATATTGAACAACAGGGCCAGCGGGAGAATAGATTGTGAAAGTTGAATTGAAAGAAGGCCAAGGTCTCGTACGCGAATTGTCCATCGAACTGCCGGCCGAGACCGTTAACGACCGCATGGAAAAGGCCTTTGCCGACATCCGTCGTAAAGTCACTCTGAAAGGGTTCCGTAAGGGCAAGGCGCCCATGAAAGTCATCAAGTCAAATTACGGCGCCCAGGTCAGGGCCGATGTCGCCGAGGAATTGATTAAAACCTCCTATACCCAGGCCGTTCAGGAAAGGACTCTGAAAGTCGCTTCGCCGCCGACCGTCACTGACCTCGATTTCCCTGAAGGAGGCGGATTCAAGTACACGGCCCAGGTAGAAATCCTGCCGGAGATCCCGACCGTGGATTATAAAGGTCTCGAGCTGGCCTCGGAAGAGGTCGAGGTCGCTGACAGCGAAGTGGACGACTATGCCGAGTATCTCCGCAAACAACTGGCCGAATACCGCACGGTCGAGCGTGCCGCCACTGCGGACGACACTCTGGTGGTGGATCTGGAGAAAACGCTCGATCCCAGCCTTGTGCTCAAAGAGGACAAGTTCACTGATGCTGAAGTCGATCTTAGCAGCGCTACGACCGTAAAGGAATTCAAGGAACAATTGCCCGGCATGAAGGCCGGCGATGAGAAGGAAATCGAGGTCAAATACGACGACGATTATTCCGATGCCGCCTTCGCCGGCGCCCGGATAAAATACCGCTGCCGTGTCAAGGCCGTCAAAGAAAGACTGCTTCCCGAATGGAATGATGCTCTTGCCAGGAGAATCGGAAAAGCGGAGACAGCGCTGGAACTCCGACTGAAACTTCGCGATGAAATCCGGCGGCAGAAAGAAGACGCACGCAACCGCGGCTTCAAAAACCAGATAATAGAGCAGGTCTGCCGGTTAAACACGATCCCGGTTCCGGAGTCGATGGTCAATCACTATGTCGAACACATTCTGGAAGACCTCAAAAAATCAAACGAAAGCGTCGACGAGACCGCCATGCGCAGTTCTTACCGGCAGCTAGGCACCAACACTATCCGCTGGAATATGCTGATGCATCGCCTGGCGGAACTGGAAGGTATTGAAGTTTCCCGGGAAGATACCGAAATTCTTATTAAGAAGTTTGCTGACAACTATCAAACGACATTCGAGCAAGCCCGGGAAGCTTTGACCCGATCCGGCAAAGTAGCCGATATCCGAGAATCGCAACTCGAAGAGAAAGTGCTCGACTTCCTGGTAGGCAAGGCGAAAATGGTCAAGGGAAATAAGAAAGAATAGCAACCTAACGCAAAACGTTATACGTATATAACCACGTGACTGGTTAGGAGTAAGGGATTACATGACCGACAAAATATCAGCCAATTACCTGGTACCGATGGTCGTGGAGCAGACCGGACGCGGCGAACGCGCCTATGACATCTTTTCCCGTCTGCTCAAGGACCGGATCATCTTCATCGGCTCCCCGATCGACGATCAGATCGCCAATCTGGTCATTGCCCAGATGCTCTTTCTGGAGGCCGAGGACCCGGACAAGGACATATTCGTATATATTAACTCACCGGGCGGCTCGGTGACGGCCGGCATGGCTATTTATGACACCATGCAGTTTATCAAACCTGACATTGCCACCACCTGCATGGGCATTGCAGCCTCGATGGGCGCCTTTCTCCTCGCGGCCGGCACCAAAGGCAAGCGGGCGGCTCTGCCGAATGGGCGAATCATGATTCACCAGCCCATGGCGGGAACGCAGGGACAGGTCTCGGATATTGTCATCATGACCGAGGAGTTCACCAGGACCAAGAAGCGCCTGAACGAACTCCTGGTGGAGCATACCGGCCAGACTCTTGAGACTATTGAAAAAGACACCGATCGGAATCATTTCATGGGGCCCGATGAAGCCAGAGAATACGGCTTGATCGATAAGGTCTACGAACTGAAGCGCGGCGAACGTGAAACCAAGTGACGTGAGCGTTCGTAGCCGAGCGTGATAAAGGCAAACGAACGATAGGAACAGATGTCCAAAGATACTCATTATCCCCGACTGCCGCATCGCTGCTCCTTCTGCGGTAAACCGTCCAGCCAGGTCAAACGGCTGTTTTCCGGCCATGATTCGTTCATCTGCGATGAGTGCGTTGAGCTGTGCAACGATCTTATGCAGAACGCCCCGGATTTACAGCAGGCGGACGAGATTAAGAATCTTCCCAGCCCGGCCGAGATCAAGGAGTTCCTCGATTCATATGTCATCGGGCAGGAAGAGGCCAAGAAAACGGTGGCTGTCGCGGTCTACAATCACTACAAGCGCATCAACGCCAAACTCGAAGCCCGCCTGGGCGGCAAGCTGGAAAGCGAGGCTGAAGACGTTGAACTGGAGAAGTCCAACATCCTGCTGCTCGGTCAGACCGGCACCGGTAAGACCCTCATCGCCCGCTCGCTGGCCAAATTTCTGAAAGTGCCGTTCACGATTGCCGATGCCACCGTTTTGACCGAGGCCGGGTATGTGGGCGAGGACGTCGAGAACATCCTTGTCCGGCTCTATCATGCCGCCAACTTCAATGTGCAGAAAACCGAACGCGGGATTATATACATTGACGAGTTGGATAAGATTTCCCGCAAGGAGGGCAACGTTTCGATTACCCGTGACGTGTCCGGCGAAGGCGTCCAGCAGGGGCTTCTGAAGATTTTGGAGGGGACGGTTGCCAATATTCCGCCCAAAGGCGGGCGCAAGCACCCCGAGCAGTCGTTTGTGCAGATCGACACCACCAACATCCTCTTTATCTGCGGCGGTGCGTTCGACGGCCTGGAAAAGATCATTGCCCGGAGGGTCGGCAAAAGGACAGTCGGATTCGATGCCGAAAAACGCTTCATCGATCACAACTCCCCCGAAATTCTCGATCACCTGGCGCCCGCCGACCTGATCGAATACGGCCTGATCCCGGAACTGGTGGGTCGACTCCCCGTCTCCGCCCCTTTGCACCCGCTCGATGAGGCCGCCCTGCTGAGCATCCTGACCAAGCCCAAAAACGCCCTGACCCGGCAGTTCATCAAGCTGTTTGAAATGGATGGCGTGAGATTGTCTTTCGAACCGGAGGCGCTGAAAGCTGCCGTCAGACTGGCCCAGGAGCGGAAGACGGGTGCCCGCGCCCTGCGATCCATTCTCGAAAGAGCCATGCTCGATGTCATGTATGATATACCCTCCACTCAGGAAGTAGAGGAAGTGATTGTCACGGCCCGGACGATCACCGAGCACACCAAGCCCAAACTTATCAAACGATCTCAGGAGAAAAAAGCCGGGTGAGAATAACCCCGGCTTCCATTCGGTCAAAATTCAAAGCCGGTCCCCGCAAGCCACTGGAGACGGGGGCCGGCTTTCTGGTGTTCCGCACCTGTCGCGCAGCGACGACATCAGCGACGGGGCTGACACCATATGCAGAGGAGGTATTGATGCTGCTCTTTAGCTTGTATCACTCCTTCGGCTCAGGCCGCGAGGCCAGTTGAGTCTTCATCCAGATTTCCTGTTTCCCCAGCCGCTGCATCCCGGGACCGCCCATTCCGCCTCCTCCCGGGAGGCCTCCACCCATACCTCCCGGACGACCACCGCCTACGCCCCCCGGCGGAGGGCCTCCTCCCATACCGCCCGGCATGTCGCCCCGGTCAGGGCGTTTGCCCATCTCACCCCACATCGTTCCGATGCCAATAGTCTGCCCGACCGATGCACCAAGACCACAGCCGCCCTCAACTGCCTGTAACGGGATCTGAATCTCGTATGTAAAAACACCCTTGGGAATACCATAAGCAACGGCCGGGCCGAGCGAGCCGTCAACCGGCAGCAGTCTCTCCGTACCCTCTTTCTCATCAAACCATATGAGTTCCTCAACCAGGTTGCTTTCTTGTTGCTGCAGGCGTTCCTGCTGTTCGGTGCCCATGCGGCTTCCCATACCTCCCGGTAGGGATACGCCCGCCTCTTGCATCTGAGCCAGGGTCGGGCCGCCCTTATAGCGGATACCCCGTATCTTATTCTTCTTTCCCTCCACATCCAGCCACAAAGTCAGGCCGGTCCGGTGAATGGCTTGCGCCCACATGATGTCACGGAAGCGGAAGAGGATACGCAGATTGGTCGAATCGTTACTGAGTCCCAGAACGACACCCTGGGTCTCGAAGTAAGTCGTCGGCAGATCGCTCCAGTCGTCCGGGCTGCCATCGATCGCCACCGGCTCTGTCGGCCAGTGACTCGTCAATTCCTGACTCTTGCAGCCGCCGACCAAAACCACAACTGCAACAATCAACACTGCGGACATGCCGTTGCCGCTTAAAACGGTATTTCTCTTTCGCATAATCCACCTACCTCCCTTTGCAGGGCACGGCTCTGCCGCGCGATCGAAACCCAAGCGTTTCCACCCGCGCGCTCTGCGGGCGGGGTTACCAGATTGAGACAGTCAACTCGCCACAAGAGATTAATACCACGCCCGAAAAACCATCGTAAAATGAACAACTGCTTGACAATCGGGTTAAGTATATTCAAACTCCGGCCGGCACCAACAGGTCGGATGACCGAAGACCATGCTGTATTAGAGAGGCATCTGCAGATTGAAAATAACGCGCGGTGTCAAATATATCCTGCTGTCGACGGTTTTCTTTGCGTTGATGAATGTCGGGGTTAAGTACCTGGCGCACATCCCCGCGTACGAAATCGTGTTTTTTCGGGCCCTGGTTTCTCTTATCATCTGCTACTTCCTGATTCGCAGGGCCGGGCTGTCTCCCTGGGGCAACAACAAACGGGTTCTCCTGTTTCGGGGTCTTTCCGGAACGGCGGCCCTGTTGATGTACTTCTACACTCTGCAACACATGCCGCTGGCCAGCGCCGTGACGATTCAGTATCTGTCACCCATATTCACGATTATTATCGCCGGCATTATGCTCAAAGAACCGCCGCGACCGATCCAGGGGCTCTTTTTTCTGGTATCATTCGTCGGCGTTCTGATGATGAAGGGATTCGATTCGCGGGTGGCTGTGCCCGATCTGCTGATTGGAGTCGCCGCGGCTGTTTTCTCCGGGCTGGCGTACAATTTTATTCGAAAACTGAAAGGCAGCGACGATCCGCTGGTGGTTGTACTTTACTTTCCACTGGTGACCGTCCCGATAGTAGGCTCGTACACTCTGGCGAACTGGATAAATCCGTCACCGGGCGACTGGGGCGTGCTGGTGCTGATAGGCCTGGCGACAACGGTGGCCCAGATTTTTATGACCAGGGCATATCAACTCGAGCGGGCCGCCAACGTGAGCAATTTCAACTACCTGGGCTCGATATATGCAATCGTAATCGGCTTGTTTATATTTGGCGAGTCAATCGCACTACTCGGTCTGACCGGCATAGCCCTCATCATCGGCAGCGCCATTATGAGTTCGCGTTACCGGCAGCCTTCGGATTAGACCGACCACCCGTCAAATCGCGTCGTGGTTTCCTCCAGCGCGCCCCAAAGCTGGCGCCGGGCGATTCCGCTTACTTGCCGCAATTCTCGTCGAGAGTGAATTTGACTTTGAATTTCACCCACACCGTAACGGGTTTGTCGCCCTGGACAGCCGGGTCGTATCGAAACTTGCTCGCCGCCGCCAGGGCCGACTTGTCCAGAGACGGCACGGCGCTGGATTCGGCAAGAAGAACTTTGGCGGTGCGCCCGTCCTTGTTCACCAGTGCCTTGATCCAGACGTCACCTTCGATTCCCTGCTTCTTCGCGTCGGCCGGATAATCCGGGGCCGCCTGATAAATCAGTTCCGGCATGCGGTCTGCCGCCACCAGGGTGTCCGGCAGTTCCTCGGTGGGACTCCCTGAAGCCCGGATCGCCGTTGCCGATACGAGAACCAGCAGTGAGGCTGCGGCTATCAAGACCCTGGGTTTGAAAAACTGCTGCATATATGTCTTCTCCACTCACAAGGCGGCTCACCTGTAACCGCCGCGCTGATGAGCTCTTACCAACAAGACGAACCGACGATCGAAATGTTCAGACCACGCAGTGATATGATGGCGCTCGGGGCTGCTGTCAATCCGGAATAAGGGGAAAAGGCCCGTTGCAGGTTAGAGCGGAGTTCGTCCTCTGTCGGGGAACAAGCAATCGAATCGAGTTGTTTAGATGGCCTGTGTGTTCCAGGACGGTAAGACCCGGCTTAGATTATCTAAAAACGGGGCCAGAAAGAGCCGATAAAGGAAGAATGGCACTTAATTCGACGGGAAAAGTACTTATCGCCGGTAGCGTCATGGCCGTCTGGCTGATCCTGGCCGGCTGCCTGCTGACCGAAGGCAAAGACGAGCCGTCCTCGGACGGGATCGCCTCCGATCCTCTAATTGACAGTCTGACAGACGTTTACCGAGGAGCACGGCGAGCGGCACTGGCTCATGACCGGGCAGCTTTTTTTGAGCTTCTCGACTCAGCCAAAGCGGCAAGCATTTCCAGAACAGCCCACAAATACGGTTACAACGCCATAGATTCCTATATTGCTCACCGCGTGTCCTCATGGCCCGAACTGGATACCCTCAGGCTTCATGAGTCCAAAGATTGTGAAGACTACGTCCGCCTGACGTACCTTGGACCTGTGCAGACTTTTGGTTTCCAAGACGCACGGGTCATGTACACTTTCCTGCTTTTTAAGCGATCTGGCAATCACTGGCGATTGACGGACATGTCCAGCCTACAAAAAGACCAATACGGTTTGTACGGATACGAACTGTCGTATCATGAGACAGATCTTCCACCTCAACTGAGATTTCCGCGTAAGTTCTGATAAAGCCTTTGCCCATAACGGGTTTGGCGGAATTACTCGCAGTCTGTTCACCCCGGGCAAACACGGCTCCCGAGACTGCTCTGCAGCGGTGATGCACCAGAGTGGAACCAGTTCCGCCGTCACAGCCAGCCATTTTGACGACCACGGCGGGTTTTACATTGCCCGCACCTGGAGCGGCGGTTATATTTTGAATTCTGAAAACGTTTGTGGAGAAAACCATGTCGGACAAGGTAAAAAGATTTAAGAAAGAGCGCGAAGAGCTCAACCAGATGGTTCTGGCCCGGGACAATATCGATATCAAAAGGTTTTTTGCCCTGGACAATGCCGTTTACCGCGACGGTGCGCTCAACGCCAAAACCAAGGAGTTGCTCGGCCTGGCGACATCGCTGGTTCTTCGTTGCGATGACTGCATCACTTACCACGTCATCAGGGCCAGAGAAATTGGAGCAACGGACGCTGAATTCGACGAAGTTATGGCAATTGGCATGGTTGTGGGTGGGTCGATTACTATCCCTCACGTGAGAAGGGCCGAACAGCTCTGGAAGGAGATGGAGGACTAATGGTGAAAGGCCTGCTGGCTGCGGCCGGCCTGCTGCTGCTGACAGCGCCGGTTGTCGGGAGTGGGAACCCTCCCGAAGACATTGACTATGAGTGGTATAAGAAAAATTACGACTTTATGGCCATACCCGACACTTTCTTCACTTATGAAAGCGAGTTTATCATACCGGAGAGCTTCCACCGCCCTGACTCAACCGAAATGACGCCCTACCAGTACTGGATTTCGCACTTTCCAATCTGGCACCACGGCAAATCGGTCGGCCAGGTAGGCGGCCAGCGAAAATACAAATACACGGAAATCTGTCGGTCAGTGCATCTGCCGTGGCGCAGTCGGCTGTTTACCGACTACGGCGTACCCTTGCGGCTTCTGGCGGAATTTCTCAGATTTCAGCAACGGGAGTATGACCTGAAGATTCTGCCCCAAAAAGGCCAATTGTTGACCTACGAGGACTGGCTGAAAAGCAAGCCCGCCTATAACAATGTGCGGGAAGTATACTTCCAACCTTCCGAACAGCGGGACTCCAGTGCCTATGAGTACTACGCTTTCCTTGCCTTGTGCCAGGAGAATACCAGCTATAAAAGCCTCACGGACAACTGCGACTCGTTAGCTGAAGCCGACCTCGCTCCCGGGGATATGTACATTGGGTACGACAAGTCGGGCAAAACGGGTTTTGTATACGTCCTGATGAACATGTTTATCGACGACCACGGTAACAAAATATACGCCTTCGCCACCGGCTGCCCTTATGCCTGTGATTTCCACATGCCGCTGGTAAATGAAGACCGCAACAATCCCTGGCTGACGGTCGAGCAGATCAAGTCTTTCGCCCCTGTGGCCGAGTACACCGGTTTCTATCGACTGAAAATCAATTAAGCTCCGGATAACGGTTTTTCGGATGTGGCGGACCAATGTGCGCCGATGCCGCGAAAATATTTCCTTGATTGCGGCGACGATCCAATATTCTTTGTTAACGGTTGCGTGACCGACGATTGGTTGATCACAGGAGTCGGATTAGCCGAGACGTCCCGTAGGGACTACCGGGAGCCTGACTGGCGCGCGGTCGGAGATGCCCCCGACATCTCGCTCTGGGTGCTGTCGCAGGGCAGCTATGTCCGGCATTGGAGATTAGAGTACCTTGAGATATAAACGGTTTCACGGCTGGCCAACCAGCAGGCTCGAGGCGGCTGCCATCCAGCTCAAACTCGCTCAAAAGATCGACCCACAGGATTATCCCGTGACTCCGCGACTGATTGCGGCGGTGGACACGGCCTATGGACGGGACGGGCAGGTTGTCTACGCTGCGGCAGTCGTCACGACTTTCCCCGAAATCGAAGAGGTGGAACGAACCTTTTGCCAGACACCGGTAATCTTCCCCTACATCCCGGGGATGTACTACTTTCGCGAAGGGGCCTGTATCTTGGAAGTGTTGGAAAAAATACGGAATGAACCCGATCTGCTCATGATCCACGGTCACGGGATCGCCCACCCCAGAAACTGTGGTATGGCCTGCTTCATAGGTCTTGCCTTCGATAAACCGTCGATCGGCTGTGCCCGCAAGCTCCTCGTGGGTAGACATCGCGAGGTAGCTCCGCACAAAGGCGGTCAGCAGCCCATTATTTGGCGGTCCCGGGAAGTGGGCATTGCGTATCGCGCCAAGGACAGGGTCAAACCGATTTACATTTCACCCGGATACAAATGCAACCTGCAGCAGGCTCGCGACATAGTGGTGATGAACCTGCGTGGCTTCCGCTTGCCGGAGCCGCTGCGGCTGGCCTATCTCTTTGCCAACAAATACAAGCGCTACCGGGAACGTAAAACCGCGGAGACCGGAGAGTCCGTAGCCTGACACCGTATCTCGAAGCCGTAAGGAGTGTGACATGTTGAATTCTCTCAAAGACGAACTCCTGGAACGTGTGCGGAAACTGCACCGCCAACAGGTAACCTGGCGGCGCGACTTCCACCAACACCCGGAACTGTCTAGCCGGGAGTTCCGGACTACCGCCCGGCTGACTGCAATAGTCAAAAAGCTCGGACTCAAGCTCATTCCGATAAAAATGAAAACCGGCCTCCTGGCCGAACTGGCCGGAAATCATCCCGGGCCGACCGTCGCTATTCGGACCGATATCGATGCCCTGCCGGTCACCGAGCGAAGCGGTCTGCCATTTGCGTCAAAAGTCAACGGATGCATGCATGCCTGCGGCCATGATGTTCACATGGCTATCGTTCTGGGGACGGCAGCGGTGCTGTCCAAAATGAAAAAACATATACACGGGAGGGTGCGCTTCATTTTCCAGCCCGACGAGGAGATGCCGCCGGGAGGGGCCAGGCCGATGATTGAGAACGGAGCCGTAGACGGCGTCTCGGCTGTCTTTGGGCTGCACGTCGACCCGATGCTGCCGGCCGGGATGATAAGTACCAGGGACGGTATCTCGATGGCTATGGTGACCGATTTCGATTTGGTGATTCACGGCAAGGGGGGTCATGCCGCCAGCCCGCACAGCGGCGTGGATGCTATCGTCACAGCGGCGGAAGTCATCGAATCGATACAGAAGATTGTCTCACGTGAAATCAGCCCGACGTCCCCGATTGTTATCCACTTTGGCAGGATAGAAGGCGGCACAGGCCGCAATATTGTCGCCGATCGCGTGACCTTGGATGGCACGGCCCGCGCCCTTTCCGACACGGCCGGACGGCTGGTGCCCAAACTTATTAAGAGAACCGTCAGCGGCGTCTGTCGGGCTCGGGGAGCAAGGGCGGAGGTGAATATCGGCCCCGGCTACCCGCCGCTCAGAAACGACCCGGCTGTAAACCGTATCTTCGAAAATAATTACCGCCTTCTGTACGGTCGGGGCAAAATCAGGACCACCAAACAGGTTCTGGGAGCGGAGGATTTTGCCTGCTACCTGGAAAAGGTGCCGGGGGCCATGTTCTTCCTAGGTATAAGAAACCGAAAAATCAAAGCCGACAAGGCTTGGCACTCCTCCGATTTCATCGCTGATGAACGAGCGATAGAATACGGCACGGCCTTGCTGGCCTCGTCGGCGCTCGACTACCTGGCGGGTGATCAACGGTGAGATTCCTGTTCAAAAGTGCGGCTGTCCTGGGGGTGGCTTTGGCGGCGGCCTGTTACACCGCGGCCGAAACACTCGAGAACCAGATGGTGACATATGCCGACTTCGGCTTTGTCAGTCACGTTACGGCCTCGATCAACCATGTTTACTTTGCCACCACCAACGGGATAATCCGCTACAACAAAATCGAGGCCCGCTGGGCGGATCCTCTCACGGGGTCGGGCGGCATTGACGACCGGGATATCAAGAAGATATGGGTCGACAATTTTGATGAAAAGATCTATGCCGCCACCGGTCTGGGCTACTTTGAATACGATCTGCTTTTCCAGCGGTGGTATCCCATCACGGATATCCCTCCCCTTGAGAGCAGCAACCGGCATATCCGGGCTCCCGAGGTCCTTTACCCGCCTTTTTCATACAACTATTCGGGCAGCGAGGAGATTTTGATTGACGCCTACGGCCGGTACTATTCGTTCAGCGACGTTCTGGATGACAACTCCGGGACGCTGTGGATCGGCACCTGGGGGCATGGTCCGGCCAGCGCCGGGGCGTCTTCGGGGATTGTCGACCTGCTCCCCTACGGCCTGCTCCAGAACCGAGTGAACGCAATCTTCAGAGACGGCCCTGTCCTGTGGGTCTCGGGTGCGGTATATGACAGTTATCGCACGGGCATCTCCGTCTTTGACACCGAGAACAACCGGTTCCATTACATCGAGTCCGGCGTGGATAACGATTTCCCGGCCGTCGACGTCAACTGTCTTGCGGGTGACAGCCATTATATTTATGTCGGGACTACGACGGGGCTTCTGGTTTTCGACAGGGAAATCGAGAAGTTCGTGCGGCGGATATCGGCCCGGACGGGCCTTGTCGATAAAAACGTGCTGAGTCTTGGTATAATCGGTGACTCGATATTCGTGGGCACCGAGAGGGGTCTCAGCATTCTCACCTTTGAGAATGACTCCCTGATGCTGTCTATACCTGAGGCGCTCGTCAACCGGATTGTGTACGACTTCCAGCCGGCCGACTCGGCGGTCTGGATCGCCACCGATGATGGCGCCTTTCGCCTCGAGGTCTCTTCCGGAAAAGTGCAGCGTTTTCAGGATCCGAACTTGATTCTTTTCAGCCGCGTGTACGATATCGAGATTTTCCGGAAGGATTTATGGTTTGCCGCCGACGCCGGCATTTTGAGACTTGATCTGGGCACCGGCGAGCTCGAGCCGTTCCGGCTGGTCGCCCAGAAAACCGGCGCCCGCGCTCTGGCCGTCAACGGGCAGGTCGCCGCTGCCGCCTCGGATCGGGGGCTAACCCTCATACACCACGATGTCGCTCGCCCCTACAGCCGGGAGTTCACAACCGACGACGGCTTGCCGTCCAGCTACGTCTTCAGCCTGGTGATGGACGGTGATCACCT